>JAWKXO010000002.1:0-192500 GCA_041396985.1 Emcibacteraceae bacterium | reverse complement strand
TAAAAGGAGGTGTGCAAGCACTGAATTGAAGCCCCAGTAAACGGCGGCCGTAACTATAACGGTCCTAAGGTAGCGAAATTCCTTGTCGGGTAAGTTCCGACCTGCACGAATGGCGTAACGACTTCCCCACTGTCTCCAACATCGACTCAGTGAAATTGAATTCCCCGTGAAGATGCGGGGTACCCGCGGTTAGACGGAAAGACCCCGTGCACCTTTACTATAGCTTTAGAGTGATAATGGATATGTTATGTGTAGAATAGGTGGGAGGCTTTGAAGCAGTTGCGCCAGTAGCTGTGGAGCCGTCCTGTGAAATACCACCCTTAACCTGTCTATTATCTAACCACGACCCGTGAACCCGGGTCTGGGACCCTCTATGGTGGGTAGTTTGACTGGGGCGGTCGCCTCCCAAAGAGTAACGGAGGCGCGCGATGGTAGGCTCAGGTTGGTCGGAAATCAACTGTGAGAGTGCAATGGCATAAGCCTGCCTGACTGCGAGACTGACAAGTCGAGCAGAGACGAAAGTCGGTCATAGTGATCCGGTGGTCCCGCGTGGAAGGGCCATCGCTCAACGGATAAAAGGTACGCCGGGGATAACAGGCTGATGACGCCCAAGAGTCCATATCGACGGCGTTGTTTGGCACCTCGATGTCGGCTCATCTCATCCTGGGGCTGGAGCAGGTCCCAAGGGTATGGCTGTTCGCCATTTAAAGAGGTACGTGAGCTGGGTTTAGAACGTCGTGAGACAGTTCGGTCCCTATCTGCCGTGGGCGTAGGAGAATTGAGAGGATCTGTCCCTAGTACGAGAGGACCGGGATGGACGCACCTCTGGTGGACCTGTTGTCGCGCCAGCGGCATTGCAGGGTAGCTATGTGTGGACAGGATAACCGCTGAAAGCATCTAAGCGGGAAACCCCCCTCAAGATAAGTTCTCCCTTAAGAGCCGTGGAAGACCACCACGTTGATAGGCTGGATGTGGAAGTGCAGTAATGTATGAAGCTGACCAGTACTAATTACTCAATCGACTTGATATCTCATCATGAACAGAGATTAGAATATAAGAAGAAACAAAGGTTTATAAAATTAATCCTCAGTGGGAGCCCGAATGGGCGACCTGGACCCGACCGGGTCCCGCGCACTTTTGCGCGGTAGCCTAAGCGCGAGCGCTGGCGATTGAGGCATAATTAAAACCAGGCTCCTCGGCTTGGAGCTTAATTATAAAAATCTCTAACATAATGCTTGTTACACACTCAAAGCGCGCCATTTAATGGGGCAGCCTTGAGCTCGTTTGTCCTCGCTTGGCTCCGTCTCCTTCGGAACCATGGAGTTACTGATGTAACTCCGGGAACAAACCTAAATTAGACATTCTTTATCTTTAGTTGATCTGGTGGTTATAACAGGATTGTCCCACCCGGTCCCATCCCGAACCCGGAAGTGAAAGGTCCTTGTGCCGATGGTACTTCGTCCTAAGACGCGGAAGAGTAGGTCGCTGCCAGATCTATTAAGGATAAAGAGCCTTGAGCGCAGCCCATGGGATGACAAGGTCATACCGGGGTCCGTTAAAGGAACCCCTTCACAATCTCAAAAATCAAAATACCGCCACTAAACACGGCGGTTTTTTTGTTTGTGGATAATAAAAATCAATATGTTATTATCCGTGAAACGGGTCCGGAGCGCTCAGGTTATTTTTATGGCCTCAATCACCAATGTAAGTCTGTTATGGGCTTGCGCTTAGGCTTAGGGATGGATTTATCCATTTATGGTGCAGCCCTGAGCTCATTCCATGGGGTCGCCTGCGACACCGGGAATAAAACTAAAATGACGCGGGGTGGAGCAGCCCGCCACTTTGAGCCCATAGGGCGAAAAGAAAGTCCATTTAGCCGGAGCCAAAGCGAAGGCGGAAGACAAAATAGCTCACCGGGCAAAGCCCAAATATAATTACTTGACGCGGGGTGGAGCAGCCCGGTAGCTCGTCAGGCTCATAACCTGAAGGTCGTTGGTTCAAATCCAACCCCCGCAACCAAAACATCAAAACCACCCCAAATCCGGGGTGGTTTTTGTGTTTTAGTATGCGTTGGTCAGATTTGAACTAACGAAAAAGTTGGGTCAACCGCAGGCGCAGCGAGACAGTGTCTCGCGATAAGCGCGAAGGTCATGGAGCATTCCGCAAAGCGGAAGCGAACACTAAATCCAACCCCCGCAACCAAATAAAAAGAGGGTCCCACCAGGGACCCTTTTTTATTTTGTGGTGGGTCAGGAATGAACCAACCGGTTCGGCCGGAGGACGCCAGTCCGTAGGCAACGGAGGAAGCATAGCGACCGACGGTAAATCCAACGCAGCGAAGGCAAATTCCTGATTTTAGCAGCAATCGCAGTTATTTTCAGAAGAGGCCTTGTCAATAACCAGAAGCAGCCTTGTCTCGCCACTGCCTTCGATCGGTGGGGATCGGTGATAAATGACTGTTGAAGGAGCCGGGGTCCAGCGGCGACCTTTGAAAATGCCAACAGCCTGCTTTGGCAGTTCGTAGATCACGTCCGGCATGGGGGTTGCGCTGTAAATGCCATATTCTGTACCCCTTCCGCGATAACTGCACAAGAGGCGGGCGGCGACATTGTCCTGATGGAATTTCCTGCAGGCATTGTCGTTTACAACATCCAGGCGCAGGTTTATCGAGTTTGTCTTCATTATTTTAGCGAACAATTGAGCTAGAGAGTTTATGTCTTCAGCCAGTATTTGACTATTGGGGTTATCGGCGATGCTGCACTCACTGAACACGGTAACCATCGCATCTTTGACCTTATCCTTTTGCAAAGTCAGACGTGCTTTTGGCAGTTTTTCGGGTGGTATCGTATCGAGCCACTCCTGCAAAGTTGCTTCAGGCTGCCTAAGGTAAATGGCAATGCTACAATCCGGCGATGTGATATTGTTCAGCACATCAGCCTCCTCACCTTCGATAATGCTATCAGCATGGACTGGGTTTGAAAGAGCAGTCTGGATCATTGCTCAACCTCATCAGCACGCTCCCAATTGGGGAAAGGGTCTGGTGCGCCAATCCAATCCTTTTGTTTATAGACGCAGGCTTCGTCGATCAACGCATCGTCGAGTGCTGCTATCAGACCTTCAGAATCCATTCCAGCCCCAATAAAAACGAGTTCCTGGCGCCTGTCTCCGTGTGGTTCTTTCCAGAACTTTTTCAAATGGGCAAGAGCTTCCGGGTTATCTGGCCAGCGAGACTTTGGTACAGCAGCCCACCATGTTCCGAGCGGCTTGATACTGCTCAATGCCCCTGCAAGTGAAAATTCTGCAACCCAGTTGGGTTTTGTGGCGACCCAAAAATGCCCTTTTGCGCGGATCACACCCGGTAATTGCTTTGTCAGGAGATCGTGAATCTTCTGCGGATCAAATGGTCGTCTAGCCCGGTACACAAATGAGGAAACACCATATTCATCGGTTTCCGGCTTATGTTCAGCAAAACCGTATAGTTCCTTAACCCACAAGGGGTGGTCATGGGCGGTCTCAAAATCAAACAGGCCGGTATTAAATATTCGGTCAGGTGGTACTGCGCTATAATCTGTTTCGATAATCTCTGCGTCGGGGTTGAGCGACATGACAATTTTCCGGGCAGCATCCTGGTTTTCCACACCGGCATCAGCAAATTTGTTGAGAATGATAATGTCGGCAAATTCAATTTGATCGACAAGCAGATCGACGAGAGACCGGTTATCTTCATCGCCTAAACTTTCACCGCGGTCTTTTAAAAAATCATGGCTTGAATAATCTTTCAGGAGATTAAGCGTATCTACCACTGTTACCATCGTATCAAGTCGTGCAACATCGGACAAACAATTACCATCTTCGTCACGAAACTCAAACGTGGTTGCAACAGGCAGAGGCTCAGAGATGCCGGTGGATTCAATCAGCAGATAGTCAAACCGGTCTTCTTCTGCCAATCGTCTGACTTCGGCGAGCAGATCGTCCCTAAGCGTACAGCATATGCAGCCATTGGTCATTTCCACCAGTTTCTCATCTGTGCGTGATAAATTTGCCCCGCCGTTACGAATTAGATCCGCATCGATATTTACCTCGCTCATGTCATTAACGATAACCGCAACACGATGACCTTCACGGTTATTGAGCACATGGTTCATAAGTGTGGTTTTTCCGGCACCAAGAAAGCCGGAAAGCACTGTAACGGGTAATCGTCGGTCATTGGGGTTTAGGTCCATTTATACTACTCCTTCCATTGGTTCAATCATTTGTGATATTCGAGCCTGCTTGCATTGTACTTAGTTTAGGAAATCCAGTTGTTGGGTCGATAGTGAGAAGAACTTCTTTAATGCAATGAATCTGTTTTGGTTAAAATTGTAAAATAGAATAGCTTCTTTAAAATGCAAAGTTATAACATAACGTTTTCGTTTGATCAAATTGAAATAATGAGTTGTTTCAATAAAGCATGTATAGTAAGAGTGACTGACCAAATGCATATCTAAAAGATAACTAAATGTGTCTCAACAGTTCTAAGCGGTCTGTATTCACTAATTTATGATATACACATTGAGAAAACGCGGAAAACTCAGTCTAACACATTTTCTGGCACATAATTTTTTTGAATTATATTGTTGTTAGAATTTCAATATTTTAATCATATATTAATCAGGTTCCTAACCAGAAGGCCATCGTGTCAGCCGCAGGCGCAGCGAGACAGTGTCTCGCGATAAGGCACTAAGGTCATGGAGCGATCCGCAAAGCGGAAGCGGACACTAAATCCAACCCCTCGTAATCTCATTCACAAAAATATTTTAAATTATACTGGTCAGCGAGGCGCTGAAATTCATCCAGCTTACCTTGTCGGCAATAATTATTGGCGAGGTTAATAATGACATTGATATTATCCTCATCTGACCTGTTATAAAAAGTTTTGCTAAGGGAAAGGAATTCTTTGAGTGTTGTCTCCTCTTTTTGTAACTGTCCCGATAAGCCATATAATGAGTAAAGTTGTTTTAAATATTGTAGGTGCTTGTAATTATCGTTACGTCCTTCTTTCAAAATAGAAATATTTTCAAGAACCAAAGGTATTGCGGCGGAATAACTCTTATTGGATATAAGTAATTTATAATATAATGTCCGGCACATTTTTGTTGTTGGTGTGTGATGCCTAGGTTTTCTTTAGAGAGGAAATAGGCCTCTTTTACGCTTGACGCAACTTCATTCAGTCTTCCTGCCTTATCATGATACCTGTTAAAATCTTTTAAGAAATTTATGTATCTTGTACTATTTGGTTTTTCAATTTCTTTGGTCCCTTCAAGCAGTTGTTTTGAATAAATTATTGCTTCAGACCAATTCCTGTTTTTTGCTGCCTGCGCAGCTTTTAAGCTTAAACTACCCAGTTTCTTCTCTGTCCACGGTGACTCTGCAGAGATAACGGATTGATTTTGAAAAACTACTATTAAAAAAGGAAGAAATATCCACCTTATTTTCACGCAACATTGTCCTTGTAAAAGGTTGTTATCTATATATAGCCTTTGCCATAGCCCATCAGCCTATCAAAAAACTTTTTGTATTGTCAATGTACGGATATTGAGCTGACTATATATTACTTGCTTAAGATAAGAGTAATTATGCATAAATAGGAACTGTAATAATACAGAAAAATATATTTATTTTTTTGTGAAGGATTTTTGCAACAGTTTCGTCTTATACTAGACTTAGGGGTTTTATATTTGAAACAGGTGAAGAGCGGTAATGAATAATGGAAAAGAAAGCCTTGATGAGTGGTTTATGGATAGCGTATTGCCGCATGAGCAGGCATTGATGCGCTTCTTATATCGTAATTGGCAGGATAATTCCTCAGAAGTAAATGATTTGTGCCAGGAAGTTCTGGCAAGAGTATATGCGGCAGCTCAAAAAGAGCGGCCAATGCGTATTAAATCTTTCATTTTTGCAACTGCGCGAAATCTGCTATGTGATATGATCAGAAGAGAGCAGGTTGTTCGAATTGAAGCCGTTATGGATATAGAAGCATTAAATGTTATAAATGAAGAAGTAGGAATAGAAGAGCAGATATCATCGCGACAGGAATTAAAGCATCTACAGGTCGCGCTTGAGTCATTGCCAGGAAATTGTCGGAAAGTAGTTGAATTGCGTAGAGTTTGGGGGTATTCGCAAAAAGAAACAGCAAATCAGTTAGGGATTACCGAAGCTGCCGTTGAGGCACATATACAGAGGGGCGTATTACGTCTTAGTGAAGCCTTAAGATTTGTTTCAGAAATTGCTGCGTGTAAATTTAACTCTAAAATAAATCGCAAGGCCGACGCAGGAGAAGAAATATGAGAAAAGCAGAACAGAATTCAGCTCTTCCATCTGCCGAAAATGTTGAATTGGAAGCTGCAAAATGGCTTGCCAGAATTGATAGTCATTATGGCGACCGAACTGTCTGTTTAGATGACTATGCAAGTCATAATGTAGAATTCTCAGTCTGGTTGGAAAAATCAATTACGAACAGGGTTGCCCTGTTGCGATTATTGTCAATCTGGAAACGTACGGGTCGTATGAGTGCTTTAAAATCACCGCACTCCAAACCTGAAGTTAAATTGACTAATGATCAATCTGATAGCAAGCCAAATTATAAAAAGGTTGGTGGATTACTTGCGGCAGCTTGCTTGCTTATTGTTTTACTGATTGGGTTCAGAACTTTTGAAAGTGGTCAGGATGCAAAAACGTACCAGACGGCAAAGGGGGGACATGAAGTTGTTCCACTTATAGATGGCTCAACGGTTGAATTAAATTCAGACACAAAATTTACTGTTCAAATGGCCAAAAATGAACGCGTCATCAGGCTGGATCGCGGGGAAGCTTTTTTTGAAGTTTCACACGATGCAAACAGGCCATTTAGAATCATTGCCGGAGATCACACAGTTACTGTATTGGGGACAAAATTTGCTGTTTATAGAAACGCGGGTGAAATTGAGGTCGCAGTAACGGAAGGACGCGTCGCAATTGGTGAAGGAACATCAAAGAATGCTGCTCCACCAACAGTCATTCTGCCTGGAGATATTGCAAAAACAGAACATGGTACATTACTGGTTCTTAATAAAGGCCGTGATGCAGTAGAAAGAGAGCTCAGCTGGCGGCATGGATATATTGTTCTGGATAAAAGAACACTGGAAGAAGCAGCTGAAGAATTCAGCCGTTATCATAAAGTTGAGTTTGTCATAAAAGATCAAAAGATTGCCAGAATGTTGGTGAGCGGAAGATTTAAATCAGATAATCTGGAAGGTTTCTTAAGATTATTGGAAGAAGGATTTGGATTTCACATCTCACGCCTGAATGATAAAATCTCAATAGAGGCATAATTTTTTTATTTTGAAGGAAATACAAGTTTTGTTCGTCCTGATAAGGAACGATGAATAATCGTTTTGCAAAATATCGGTAAAAATTGCGGCAAAAGCAACGAATGCCGAGATAATAGGAGAGGACAAAGCATGAAATTAAAGTCAAAAAGAATGAAGAATTTTAAACGATCTCTAATTGCCGGAGTGAGTGTAATAGCTATTTCATTGGGTAGTTCAGGCTATGCCCAGAATAGCAATTCTATCACAAACTTTAATATTGAGGCAGGGAGTTTAAAAGAAGCTCTTAATGAGTATATTAATCAGTCTGGTGTACAGCTGATATACCGAGATGAACAGTTGGAAGGCATCTGGACAGACGGTATTTACGGCTCTTCTACTAGAGAAGATGCGCTGCACCAGCTTTTAAGCGGATCTAACCTGACGATACGAGAAGATTCTTCAGGAGCCATTCTGGTAATGGCTAATAATCCCATACATAAAGCAGGGTTCCAAAAAATATCCTATGCAGAGGACTATCAGGAAAATCTGGCAGTTTCACAAGCAGACGAAACGGCTGATCAGGCAGACGCCATGCCAGTCGAAGTTATTGTTGCTGTAGGGTCACAAATTAAAGGGGCGCGTGTTACAGGGACACTTCCTGTTACTTCAATGAAATCTGAAGATATTCAGGCAATTGGCGCGGCATCAGGTGACGAACTGTTCAGAACATTGCCAAGTGCAGGTTCTATGACTTTTGGCGGAAATTCGAGTAACTCGCAATATTATGGTGTTAACTCTGCCCGGGGTGACGTGGCAAGTATAAACTTAAGAACATTAGGCGCAGGGAACACTCTGGTGCTGATGAACGGGAGACGACTTGTTGACCATCCGGGCGCTCAACCTAATGAACAGAATGTACCGGAAGTCACTGTTAACATGAATGCCATACCCGTTATGGGACTAGACCGCGTTGAAGTGCTAAGGGACGGTGCTTCTGCGATTTATGGTACTGATGCTGTTGCCGGTGTTATCAATACTGTTCTTAGAAGTGATTACGAAGGGCTTGAAGTGACATCACGTTACGGTAAGTCATTCGGAACTGGTATGGATGAATTAACGTTAAACTCCATTGCAGGCTTTAGAGTGAATAATGATAAGACCCATATCGTCTTCAGCGTTAACCGGTTTGAACGGGACCCAATGTACGCTCGCGAACGTGAATATTCAGCACAGACCGACAGACGTCCTCTCGTGGTGGGAACGCCGTTTGAGGGCGATCTGGACTTCAGAAATGATTCTACAGCGACACCTTGGGGTGTATATGTTGCCCAGACCCATGATGGAGTGGGAATTCCAATTACACAAAATGGGGTTCAGATTACGTCTGATACCGGACGGTTCAGTATTCAACCGACAAGTCTTGGCAATTGTACGGCAAGTTTGGTTGGTGCAACTGACTATTGTTTGACAGATAAAGCTGTTACAGATCCATCACTTCGTTACAACAGTGCTTATGATCGGCAGCTGATTCCAGCTTCAAAAAGAATAAATCTGTACAGCATGATTACAACCGAATTTGAAAATGGTTGGGAAATGTATACGGAGCTTGGCTATTACACAGCAAAAAGCACTTACGATTATGGTAAAGGCAACGTTGGGCCACTTTCTCACAGTCCGCTCTGGATTCCGGCCAGTAACTACTGGAACCCATTCGGACAAATTACTCTTGATAATGGACAACCCAATCCAAACCGTCTGCCGGGGCTCGATATTAATCAGGTCCCTGCAGAGGGTTTGGACATTCCATTAGGCAGCCGGTTTGGCACTAGACTGCTGACAATGGAAAGAAAACGTATCACGACAGTAATTGATGAAAGTTTCAGAGTTGTTCAGGGGTTAAAAGGTGAAATTGGTGACTGGGACTTTGATACCGCTTTTGTCTATTCTGAATCTGAAACAGATGACAGTAGTGCTGGTCGTATCAGTGCGACTGAGTTTATTCAGACACTTGGTCTTAATACGCCACTTGCCTATAATCCGTTTAATGGTGCGGGGGCCTATACAGACAACGCTGTTGATGAAACTCCAAACCCGGAAGCAACTGTTAATCGTTATACAATAACGGTTGATCGCTATTCAAAAACATCATTGTTGCTTGCCGACTTAAAATTATCAAACGCGGCTTTATTTGAATTGCCAGCGGGTGATGTCGGGTTTGCGATTGGGGCAGAATTCCGCAGACATACATATCTGGATGATCGGGATGACAGGATGACCGGCGTTATTCCTTATGATCTACCTAATCCATTTGGTTCAATATTAGACAGTGATGTGGTTGGCTCAAGCCCGAATTCTGACAGTTATGGGGATCGCAATGTATTTTCGGTTTCAAGTGAACTGATCCTTCCGCTTGTAAGCGAAGATATGGATATTCCATTTGTAAAAGAATTGAATGTTCAAATTGCGGGCAGATATGAAGATTTCTCTGATGTTGGTAGTGTTATCAAGCCACGTGTGGCGGCTTCTTGGTATCCGGTTGATGGCTTCCAGTTCCGCGGTTCATGGGCATTAGGATTTAAAGCACCAAATCTGGCGCAAACTTCAGCCGGAAAACAGGTTATTGTGATCCCTCGTCAGGATTATTATTTCTGTGATGCGGCTGTACAAAAAGGACTAACAGATAGTCTGGCTAACTGTAACAATGCAACATTGGATGCGATACAAGGATATCTTTACAATAACACATCAACAGACCGTGTGACTTATGGTAGTGATCAGCTAAAGCCTGAAAACACAAGCAGTATTTCATTCGGTGCTGTTTGGCAGCCTTCCGCTATTGAAGGTCTTACTCTTACAGCAGATTACTGGAGAATTAAACAATCAGGAATCGTTGGGATTGTAAGTGTTATTGATAACCTGAAGCTTGATTATGCTATGCGAAAACTGGGCCTTGGTCCAAATCCGAATATCATCCGTTCAGCGCCTACACCTGAAGTCAATGCATTCTTCGCCGGTTCCGGGGTTGCGCCAATTGGTGAGGCTTATCAGAGCCTTAACCCATACATGAACCTTGACGACAGGGTGGTATCGGGAATTGATGCACAGGTTATCTACTCTCTTAATGATACCTCGATTGGTGATTTCCGCTTCACAGTGAGCGCCAGTCGTCTTCTTAAAGCGGAGCAATCATTAGGCCCTCTCTATGATCCGATTTTAGCGCTGAATGATCCAAATATTACTGTGGTCGGTGGCGGCAACCTTCTGGAGCAGAATGATCGTCCAAAGCTGCGTGGTAATGCAAGTGTGAGCTGGTTTAAGGATAACTGGACAACGACCATCTTTGCAAATTATATCGGTGCTGTTAATGATCTTTCTGCTTCAATCCCCGGGCCTGATGGTGATCCGATATATTGGAGAGTTGACAGCTGGACAACAGTGAATGCGACAGTTGGATATGACTTTACGGAAGGATCACTGGAAGGCTTTAGTATTAAAGCAGGTCTGAATAATATATTTGGAACAGCCCCTCCTCTGGCTGATGAAGATTTCGGCTTCATGAGTGCACTTCATAGTCCAAGAGGGCGCTATGGTTATCTAGATCTGAAATATGCATTCTGATAAATAACCATTTTATTTTAAAGATAGGGCCGGTTTTTCCGGCCCTATTTTTTTGTTCTGGACATTAAAAGCACAAATAGATGAGTATCTAATTATAAATAGAGAAAAAATTGATACTTCTTATATTATAACGATTTTTAAAGACCTTTAAGTGTATATCGGAAACATGATGGAACCGACAGAAATAACTATAACCATAGATACGGAATGTAGTATCGCAGGGGCCTTTGCTGATCCGGGTAAAAACAAGCCAATTGCGGAAGAAGCAATTTTGTGTGAAATTGCAGGTAAAGAGCATGGCGTAGGTTTCTTATTGGAAACCTTTGAAAGATATGGACTTAAGGCAAGTTTTTTTGTTGAATGTGCACATTATTTCTATTTTGGGGATAACCCAATGAAAAATGTGATTAGACGCATTATTCAAGCGGGACAGGATACTCAATTACATATTCATCCGTGCTGGCTTAACTTTATTAAAGATAGAAATATAGGTACATTCCCGATCAATGACAGTTGTCAGGGACGGGAGTATGATGAACTTAAAAAAATATTTGAACTTTGTATTGATGTTTTCACGAAATGGACAGGAAAAAAACCGGACGCCTTACGCACGGGAAGTCTGGTGGCGGATTTAAATATTTACAAAGTCATGAAAGATTTGAATATTCCCCTGTCTTCCAATATTGCGCTTGGCGTGAATATGCCAGATGAAAAAGAACTTCAGTTATTTGGTGGGAGGCATTTGATCAATGGCGTGATGGAATTACCGGTGTTTAGCTATCAGGATGCTAACTTTTTGGGTAAAAAGAATATAAAATCACTGCAAATAACGAGTTGCTCATGGCCGGAGATGAAATATCTACTTAAGAAAGCGAGAAAAGAAGCGATAAAAAATATTGTTATCCTTACCCACCCATTTGAGTTTATTAAACGGACTGATGCCCGTTTTAGCAAAATGACCCGAAATAGAGTTAATCAAGTCAGGCTGGAAAAACTGTGCAGGTTTATTGCAGAACATGATCAGGACTTTGTTTCTGCAGATTTTGGCAGCAATGCAGCAAGTTGGCTGGAAAAAGGACCCGTTGATCAGAACCTGATGGAAATCCCAAGCTACTATATGATCGGTCGGAAACTTCACAATAAACTAAATGATACTCTCTGGTCTTATTAATTACCGCCGTAGTAATTTCTTGATAGTGTCTTTTAAGCCAATTTTATCAAGCATGGCGGCTACTTTATCGGACAGATGGTTTATTGTGTTATTAAGCCATAGCCAAAAATAGTTTGAAAATTTATTTTCAATACAAAGCAGATTTGCACAATAAATCGAATTGGTTGAAAACTGTTTCTTCTGTTCAGATTGCCCTTCAGTGAAATCAAAAATTGAGTTGGGTTTGGTTTCGAATAAATATTCAAGAACCAGCAAAAACAACACAATTCCAGGAGAAAGTTTAGATTGTTCCGGCAGATATCCAAGATGGTCATAAATCATGCGGCCATCATAAATGGGACTATAAAGATAACTGACAGCTTCTCCGTTCAAATATAATAGAAAACCATATGCAGTACCCCGTTCGGCATGCTGCATCATATGTTTATAAAAACCATCATCATCAGGAAGCCCTGCATTGAGTAATTTTTCCTGATATGTCTCTTTTGAAATTTCACGGGCTATTTTATGAAATTCCTGCATTTCCTCAGGTGATCTATAAATGCGCCAGTCTATAGAACCACCACTTTCCTCTTCGAATTTACGAACTTTGCGGCGGAAAGTTGATCTGGTTTTTGAAGAGAACTGCTGCATATAATCTTCATAGTCCACATCCAGATTTATGAAATAACGATGAAATGATTGCTGAACATAAAAAATATAAGCATCATTCTTCCAGAGTATTTTATGGTTTTCATTCATGGGCGCTGAATAAAGCATAAAGCCGTCTGTATCATCAATCGGATGTCGGGGAATAATTTCCTGAATATTTTCAGGTAGAATATTAGTAAAATCAATATTGGCCGCTTTTAATTTAAAGGATTTTCTGAACAGACAAATCTCACCTATCCAGAACGGGAGCCTGATATTTCTTGTGACCCAATGAATTGACATACTTATAGCAATCTTTCTTTTTCTTCTTTGTGCTTGAAAACTGTATAACGTATAAAGTCTTATTATCCTGTTAATTTATTTTTCCATAATCAACAATAAATGAGTGTACGAATGATTCCCACAATAACAGCTTTTAAAGCATCCCCGGACGGCGGTAAGGGTATGGCCCGAGACATGCCGGTCCGATGGGCTTTTGAAGAGGTTAACCAGCCTTACGACGTTCGTCTGGTTACATTTGAAGAAATGAAAGAAACACCACATCTTACGCTTCAGCCATTTGGTCAGATCCCTACCTATGAGGAAGGAAATCTGGCGCTATTTGAATCAGGTGCGATAGTGCACCAAATTGCAATGTCTCATAGAGGTCTGTTGCCAGAAGAAGAACAGGCAAGGGCAAGGGCTGTGAGCTGGATGTTTGCAGCAGTGAGTACAATTGAACCGCCCATTCTGGATCTTGAGACTGCCGGCTATTTTGAAAGAGATAAAGACTGGTTTGATGAAAGAAAGCCGATGCTTAAAGACCGGATACGAGCCCGGCTGAAAAGATTATCAGAGCGGCTTGGAAGAAAAGAATGGCTTGATGATATGTTCAGTGCGGGGGATTTAATGATGGTGACCGTTCTTCGGAGATTAAAAAATTCTGGCTTACTGGAAGAATATCAGAATTTATATGAATATGTGACTAGAGGGGAAGCCAGGCCAGCTTTCGGCCGAGCATTCGCGGCCCAATTGGCCATCTTTAAGGAAAGTCAAAAAGAAAATTAAATTTGTCAGAGCCATAAATAAGTGCCTTGTCAAAATTATGAGGGGCATTACAGTGATTTTAAAGAATTACATAATTTTAAGAAGATAAAATGTCGCTAAAATCATACGAAGAAACATATAAAAAATGGCAAATGGAGCCCGAGGCTTTTTGGGAGGAAGCGGCAACTGATATAAGCTGGTATAAAAAGTGGGATCAGGTATTGGACCAATCCAATGCACCGCTTTACAGGTGGTATTCAGGGGCCCAAACCAATAGCTGTTATAATGCCCTTGATCGTCATGTCGAGGCAGGACACGGAGACCGGATCGCCCTGATTTATGATAGTGCGATGACCGGAATTATAATTATGTTTACATATCAGGAGCTGCTTTCTCAAGTCGAAACCTTCGCCGGGGTGCTTAAATCTATTGGCGTTGAAAAAGGTGACCGGGTGCTTCTTTATATGCCGATGATCCCGGAAGCGGTTATTGCCATGCTTGCCTGTTCACGTATTGGAGCAGTTCACACTGTTGTTTTCGGCGGCTTTGCGGCAATGGAGCTGGCAAAACGTATCATTGATGCCGAGCCGAAAGTTATCGTTACGGCGTCTTGCGGGCTGGAACCAGGTAAAATAATCCAATATAAACCGCTACTTGATGAAGCACAGGATTTTGCTAAATCAACGATTAACACAATTATTGTTGAGCGTCCTGAATGTGACGTGTCCATAATTCCCGGGCGGGATTTTATCTGGTCAGAGCAGATGGAAATAGCCAAGCCGGCGGCTTGTGAGGTTTTATCGGCAACAGACCCGCTCTATATACTTTATACATCAGGAACCACTGGAACGCCAAAAGGGATCGTTCGTGATAACGGGGGGCATTTGGTGGCCATGAACTGGAGCATGAAGAATGTTTATAACATGGACCCGGGGGATGTATATTGGGCCGCTTCAGATATTGGCTGGGTGGTCGGTCATTCATATATCGTTTATGGACCGCTTATTCGTGGCTGCACGAGCATTTTATATGAAGGGAAGCCGGTCGGTACCCCGGATGCCGGTGCTTTCTGGAGGGTGATTTCGGATCATAAGGTAAATGCGCTATTTGTGGCCCCGACTGCGATCCGTGCCATAAAACGGGAAGATCCAAAAGCAGAGCTTTTGAGCAACTATGATTTAAGCCATTTTAAAACCTTATTCCTTGCCGGGGAGAGAGCGGATCCGGATACAGTAAAATGGTCAGAGGATATTTTAAAGGTGCCGGTTATAGATCACTGGTGGCAGACGGAAACCGCCTGGTCAATTTGTGCCAATTTTATGGGGATAGAACATTTACCTGTTAAATATGGCAGTCCCAGCAAACCATCACCGGGCTATGATGTTCGTATTCTTAACGATGAAGGTGTCGAAGTGGCGGCTGGCGAACTTGGTAATATTGTCGTGAAGGAGCCGCTTCCACCTGGAGCTATGCTTACGATCTGGAAGAATGATAAACGCTGTATTGATACCTATTTTTCCGAGTTTGAAGGGTTTTATCTGACCGGCGATGCCGGACATAAAGATGAAGACGGCTATTTATATATTATGGGGCGGACCGATGATGTGATCAATGTTGCCGGTCACAGGTTATCCACTGGTTCTATGGAAGAGGTTCTTGCCAACCTTCCTGAAGTGGCAGAATGTGCTGTTGTGGGCGTCCAGGACGACTTAAAAGGTCAGGTACCATACGGCTTTCTGGTTTTAAAAAACAATGTTTTAAAACCTCATGATGAGATTATCAATGAGGCGGTAAAGGCTATCCGTCAGGAAATTGGTGCCGTGGCCTCATTTAAAACAGCGGTTATTGTCAAACGGCTCCCCAAGACGAGATCGGGTAAAATTCTCAGACGGGTGATGAGCAGCATAGCCGGAAAGGAGGAGTATTCGATCCCGGCGACACTAGATGATCCAATAATTCTCAATGAAATCAGCGAAGCTTTATTTGGTTAGCACCATATCAAGGGCACGGATCAGTTTTTCTATCTCCTCCACAGTATTATAATGCGTCAGGGAGATGCGGACTGCCCCATTATCCTTACTTATGTTAAGACTATCGGCAAGGCGCCGTGCATGAAAATCACCAAAGCGGATGGCAATTTTATGTTGATCCATTTCCAGACATATTTTTTGTGGATCTTTGCCTTCTATAGTAAAGGCAATTGTTGGTACGCGACGCGGATCAAGGCCGTCTTTTATGCCGAGAATGGTACAATCATTTCTTTTTCTTAAATAGGAAAGGA
This sequence comes from Emcibacteraceae bacterium, assembly GCA_041396985.1. Taxonomy (NCBI): domain Bacteria; kingdom Pseudomonadati; phylum Pseudomonadota; class Alphaproteobacteria; order Emcibacterales; family Emcibacteraceae; species Emcibacteraceae bacterium. The sequence goes on along the minus strand of JAWKXO010000002.1, from coordinate 176,425 downwards.
CTTTTTCACAAAGTATTGTTTCCTGTGCTGCGATATCTTTATAGGCTGTTTCCAGTTTTTCACGCCTTGATCCGTTTGCGCCGGCCTGTTCCCCAAGAGCAACCAGATAATCGACAATAGCGCCGGACCCGAAGGAGAGCTCATAATTGGCGTTTCCCGGTTCCAGTTTCGCGGGAATTTTATCTTTCCCGTAAAAATAATGATAAAGGCCGTCAAGATTAAGCATATGATCATAACGGCAATAAAGGGCAGCATGATGCGGGCCGAATGTTTTATAAAGGCTTAGAGCATAAAAATCGACATTCCAATCCTGAACATCAACGGCGCGATGCGGGGCATAAGCGACGGCATCAACACAGACAAGGGCGCTGCGCTCATGAACAAACTCTGTTATTTTCTTAACATCGTTAATGGTACCAAGCAGGTTTGATACGTGGGTGAAGGCGACAAGTTTAGTTTTTTCGGTCATGAGAGCATCGAGCGCTTCAAGCTCGAGCTCATATGTTTCTTTATTCATGGGCCAGAATTTAATTCTGACCCCCCGCTCTTCAAGCCAGACCCAGGGACCGATATTGCTTTCATGATCTGTTATGGTCACGATCACTTCATCGCCAGCTCGAAACTGACTGGCCATGGATTTGGATAGAAATTGAAGTAGCACTGTTGTTGAAGGACCAAAAACAATTTCTTCCGGCTTTGCTGCATTAAAAAAAGTGGCGATATTTTCTCTGCCATTGGTAAAAGCTTTAAGGGCGTCCTGAGATACCTGATAACTTCCGCCGAGCTGAACATTGTTTGAATAATAATAGTCGGTTATCTTATCAACACAGCCTTTAAGGATTTGTGATCCGCCAGCATTGTCCATAAATGCCCACTCACTTTTAAGGCCGGGAAACTGGTCCCGAACATAGTTCATATTTAATGCCACTTAATTTTCCTTTGGTTTAATGATTTAATACGGCTTTTAAAAAATTGCGGGTTCTGATCTCTTTTGGATTATCAAACAATTCTGCTGGTGTTCCCTGCTCCACTATTTGCCCGCAATCCATAAATATGACCCTGTCCGCAACCTGCCGGGCAAAACCCATTTCATGGGTGACAATAATCATTGTCACCCCGGTATCTGCTAATTTCCTGATTACGTCAAGAACTTCACCCACCATTTCAGGGTCAAGGGCAGATGTGGGTTCATCAAAGAGCAGTGCCTTTGGTTCCATCGCCAGCGCCCGTGCAATGGCGACACGTTGCTGTTGACCGCCGGATAATTGAGCAGGATATTTTTTTGCCTGTTCGGCAATTCCGACCTTGCCGAGCAGGGAAAGGGCCAATGTTTCAGCCTGTTCCTGTGACAGTCTTCTGACCCGAAGAGGTGCTAACATGACATTCTGTATTATGGTCAGGTGCGGAAACAGATTAAAATTCTGAAAGACCATACCGACTTCAGCTCGAACCTGTTTAAGATCTTTGCCTTTTTGAACGGGCATATTTTCAACAGTTATTTTCCCGTCTGCATCATATTGTTCAAGCAGGTTTATGCAGCGGATGATTGTTGATTTGCCAGAGCCTGATGGGCCAATAACGCAGACGACCTCCCCCTCTTTGATTTCCAGATTTATGTTGTTGAGGGCCTGGAATGACCCATAATGTTTGTTGACATTTTCAAGCCTGATCAGTGTTGTCATTTTGCGCCCTCCTGTTTATATCTTTTTTCAAGTTTTGAAACCCAGAGAACAAGTGGGAGTAAAAACATAAGATAAATGAGCGCTGCGGCAATTAGGGGGGTCGGGTTTGCAGCAACGGCCTGGGCCTGTGTTGCCTGTTTAAGAAGGTCCGGCATTGCCACAACGGACGCCAGTGCCGTATCCTTAATTACATTGATACAGTTATTTGTAAGTGGCGGAATTACAATCTTGATTGCTTGTGGCAGGATAACATCCCCCATCATATGACGATAACCAAGCCCAAGGGCTTCAGACGCTTCAAACTGCCCTTTGGGAATGGCTTCAATGCCGGCCCTGAAAATTTCAGCAGTATAGGCCCCGGAAACCAGGGTCAGCGATACGGCTGCTGCGGAAAAAGGTGACAGATTTAAACCGATAAATGGTAGGGCATAAAAGATAATAATAAGCAGAACCAGAAGCGGAATAGAGCGGAAGATATCAATATAGACTTTTACAATAGCCTGAAGAGGCCTTGCCGCATATAAGCGGATGAGGGATAATATTAATCCCAGTACCAGGCCCGATATGATGCTTAAAAGACCAAGCTGAATTGTTGTAATAAGTCCGGCAATAAGCATTGGGTAAGTCTGAAGAAAGACCTGTTTATTTAAGAAAGTATCGAAGAAATTCAGAAGATTGCCGTTATTTGCCGAAGGCATATCGACTATTTCTATGGTTGACGTTGCAGGGTCTGCGACTACGCCGAACCATTTCTTATGAAGAGAATTGATAAACCCTTCCTCCTTCAAGGTAGAGATAACGGCATTTACTTCGCTAACCAGCGGCTTATTTTTTGCCATCATCAATGCATAGCGTCCGCCGGTTGGAATCCGTTCCACCACTTCAAGATTGGGTTTGTCTTTCGTATAGTAAAGAAGGGCTGGAATGTCACTTATATATCCTTTGACCCGACCAATGGCGACATCAAGCATCGCTGGTGCCAACCCTTCATAACGGCGAATTTCGGCAAAGCCATATTTTTGCTGGTTGGCGGTGGCCCACATATCGCCAGTTGACCCTGTATCAACGGCGACGATCTGGCCTCTTAAATCTTCCAGGCTATTAATTCCATTTCCCTTTATCGTGGTCAGTGACTGATCACTGTCATAATAGGGCTGGGTAAAAGACATTGATTCCAGCCTTTTTTCGGTTATACCAATAGACGAAATGGCGATATCAATACGGCCCGACTGAACCGCAGAAAAAAGACCGTTGAATGGAACATTGAGTATATTAATTTCCCGGTTAAGTCGTTTGGCAATCTCCTTAACCAGATCAATTTCAAATCCTATAAATTCACCGTTAGTATCCTGAAATTCCCAAGGCACATTACCAATATTGGCACCGACAATTATTGCTTTGTCTGTCCCTGACTGGGCAAACGCAGACAAGGGATAGGCCAACAAAAGGAGGATAAGATTTGCGAAGGCGAAAGTGCGGCGCATTAATGTATTTTCCTTATCCTATTTTTCCCTACCATTAATTTAGAGACGCCAGTCTTTTATCCAGCCTTCTTAGCAGACTGTCAATGTCCCGATGGTCTTCTGCTGTAAGGGTGGGCCCCGGTGCGCGTGCCATTGCACATTTAATGGCGCCTCTTCTTTTTAAAATCTCTTTTCTGATGGCAAGACCAATTCCAAGCTGCTGTTCATATCTTAAAAGGGGAAGATAGATATCATATAAATTCTCGGCGCCGTCACTGTCTCCATCTGCAAATTTATTACAAACTTCTACAAGCATTTCAGGAAAGGCAAATCCGGTCATAGCGCCATCAGCGCCACGGGCCAATTCCTGTGGCAGAAACAGTCCGCCATTACCGCATAAAACACTAATTCGCCGTAAGTCATCATCAGCACTTTTTTTACGAAGGGCAGATAATTTAGACAGCCCCGGCCATTCTTCATGTTTTAGCATCACCATTTGCGGTATCTCACGAATTATCCGTAATAGACAGGGGACGGAAATATTGGCATTAGTGGCAAGCGGATAATCCTGATAAATGAGCGGGATTTTTGAGCCAAGTGCTTTATCGACAGCGGCAAAATAATTAAAAATTGCTTCATCGGTTTTATGGGCGGCAAAAGGCGCGACCATAACACCGGCGGCGCCAAGATCCATTGCGCTATTGGCAAGGGCAGAAAGATTATCCATGCCGACATTGCTGACGCCGACCACTATAGGCACCTGCCCGTTTACCCTTGTTATAATGCGTTTCATAAAAGCCTTTGACTCTTCGGCAGTTAATTTTGGTGCTTCGCCCATGATGCCTAATATGGTTATACCATCCACGCCTTTTTCCAGATAAAAATCAGTCAGGCTGTCGGCACTGTCCATATCAATTGAACCATCTTCATTAAACGGGGTCGCCGAAATTATATAAACACCGTTCGCTTTTTCATTGAGTAACTTAGTCATTTTGCTGATCCTTAAATAAATTTGGCATCAAAGTTTTTCCGTGGGTCCATTTCCGGAACCAGTCTGCCAAGGGGTTTGGCGGCGTCTGGTCGGGCGCGTCTTAGGTACTGGCCGGACCCTCTTTCCACTTTCAGTTCTTCATTTTCAATGACAATACGACCGCGGCTGATCACTGTTGTCGGCCAGCCGGTAGCTATCATTCCTTCATATGGCGTGTAGTCCATATTATCGTGTATCGAGGAAGCACTTATTTTTACCTGTTTTTCAGGATCCCATATTGCTAGGTCCGCATCGGATCCGATAGCAATTGTTCCTTTCTGCGGGTAAAGGCCATATGTTTTTGCCGCATTTGTCGATGTCACCTCAACAAAACGGTGAATATTCATGCGCCCTTTATTGACCCCTTCCGAAAATAATAATGGCATTCTGATTTCCAGTCCTGGAACTCCATTGGCTATTTTGTCAAATGTAGGATTTGGTCCAGCGGCAAGTTTGCCAGAGCTGTCAAACCTGTATGGGGCGTGATCTGATGAAAAGACGGTGAATGACCCGTCAATCAACCCTTTCCAGATTGCCTCCTGGCTTTCCCTGTCACGCGGCGGCGGACTACAACAATACATAGCGCCATCCATGCCTTCCTTATCAAGATCGTCAATTGTTAAAAATAAATATTGGGGGCAGGTTTCCCCGTAAATTTTAAGCCCCCTTTCCTGAGCTCGTCGTATTTCATTCAGAGCCGCTTCTGAAGAAACGTGAACAATCAGCATTGGTGTATCAAGAAGCTCTGCCAGTGATATGGCGCGGTGGGTTGCTTCCTTTTCAGCAATGCGGGCATGGGCAATGGCATGATATTTTGGCGCGCCGCAGCCCTGATCAAGAAGCTTATCTGTAATCCAGCGGATAACATCATGGTTTTCAGCGTGGATCATGACCATGGCCTGTTCCCGTCTTGCCGCCGCCAGGACATTCAATATTTCATAATCATCAAGTTTAAGATCATTATAGGTCATATATATTTTGAAAGAAGTGATGCCGTCCTCAATCATGGCGGGCAGCTCCTGTCCGATGATGGCATCCGAAGCGTCGGATATAATTAGATGAAAGCCATAATCAATGACCGCTTTTGGTTTGGCGCAGGCCATATAATCATCAACCACCTCACGTAGGCTTTGCCCCCGGTGCTGGGCAGCGAAGGGCAGTAATGTGGTTGTGCCGCCAAAGGCAGCAGAGACCGAACCGCTATAAAAATCATCGGCTGTCATAATCCCGGAAGAAGATTTTTGTTCAATATGGCAATGGGCGTCAATTCCACCAGGCAGAATAAGAAGACCTTCGGCATCAATTTCATGTTTCCCCGTTTCGGGGATTTCACCAAGTGTGGCAATTTTGCCATTTATAATGCCGACATCCTGTTTTACCTTTTCCCGGTCCGTCACAGTATGCCCGTTTCTGATCACCATATCGTATTTTTTAGTCATGTTGTCAGCCTTTTATATGCATTAGATTAAGCAAAATATTTTATGAATTGAAATTGGTATTCATTTGGTATACCATCAGAATACCAAATAATCAAGAGGGCGAATGAATGCTTACACCCACAGAATCCAGCATGTTGGAAATTAAAGATAAATTGCAGGAATATCAGGCACTTGAAGACGAAAATGATAATCTGGGTGAACGGACTTATCGTATTATCAGTGAAATGATCCTAAATGGCAATCTTTCCTATGGCGATCCGTTGCAGGAAAGACGCCTGGCGGAACTTCTTAATGTTTCCAGAACACCGGTGCGGGAAGCCATCAACAGACTGGAGGCAGAGGGCCTTGTAGAACGTAATGCGGGACGGGTATTTGTGCGAGAGGTCCGCCTAAAAGAATTTGTTGAAATACTTCATGTTAGAAAATTACTTGAATGTGATGCCGCAAGAGCAGCCGCGAACAATATTGATGCCAAAGAACTTCAGAAGATGAGGGCCATCATCGAGAAGCTTCTTGAAAAAAGAGTTGTGACAGCAATTGAGCTCAGGAATGTTGATGATATGTTTCATAACCTTATTGCCAAATCATCGGGCAATGATCTGTTGGTTGAGCTGATTGGTGATTTACGCCGTCGAACGGCGATGTTTGATCATGAACGTTTGCCCAAACGGATGCAGCCGGGAAACAAAGAGCATCTCGATATTATAGACGCCCTTGAAAAGCGGGATGGTGTTCAGGCTTCCGCACGAATGGCCCGTCATATTAACAATGTCCATAAAAGTATTTTTGAGCATTGGGGTATATAAATAATGAACCGGTTTGTAAGACCAAAAATTTTAGTGATTAATCCCAATTCATCCTGTTCGGTAACCGAAGGGATAAAAAAGGAATTATTGGAACCATCAGAAATTTTAAATGTTGACCTGAGTTATACAGAAATCAGCGATGCCCCTGAGGCAATTGAGACGACAGAGGATGTAATCATTGCCGATAAACTGACAAGGGAATTTATCGCCAGATCAAATGCAGATGCCTATGTCATTGCCTGCTTCTGTGATCCGGGTGTCAGGGAACTTAGAAGCGAGGGGTACAGTACAGTGTTCGGTATCGGTGAAAGTTCATTGCATTTAGCCGCTAATATGGGCGGTAAATTTGGTATTTTGTCCATATCGGAATTATCTGTAAAACGTCATGAAAAACAGATTGCCAGTGCCGGACTAACGTCAATGCTGGCGAGTGATTTGCCGCTGGATCTGGGCGTGCTGGAGCTAGAAATAGAAGACCTGGCCCGACCAAGAATTGAAAAAATGGCAAAAAAACTGGTTGATGATTATGGGGCAAAATCCATAATACTTGGGTGTGCCGGTATGGGGCTTCATCGGGCGTGGCTGCAAAAGCTGACCGGAGTACCAGTGATTGACCCCTGCTGGGCTGGTCTTGTCATGGCTGCTGCAGCAACCGGAATAATGAAAAGATAAGATTAGGAGTGTAAAAATGGATTTAGGAATTAAAGGACGTAAAGCAATTATTTGTGCGTCATCAAAAGGGCTGGGAAAGGCCTGCGCCATGACGCTTGCTGCCGATGGTGTTCATGTCTTTATCAACGGCCGCAATGAAAAGGTCCTTGAAAAAGCGGCTCAGGAAATTCGTGATAAAACAGGTGGCGAAGTCACCGCCGTTGCCTGTGACGTGACGACACCAGAAGGGCGTAAGAAAATCCTGGACGCCTGCCCTGACCCTGATATTCTGATCAACAATGCTGGCGGGCCGCCAACCGGAAATTTCAGGGATTGGGACCGCGATACATGGATCAAGGCGCTTGATTCAAATATGCTGACGCAGATTGAGCTGATCAAAGCGGTGGTTGACGGAATGATTGATCGTAAATTCGGGCGTATCGTCAATATCACATCAGGGGCTGTCAAGGCACCGATTAATGTTCTGGGCCTGTCTAACGGTGCAAGGGCGGGGCTTACGGGCTTTGTCGCCGGTGTATCAAGAACCACGGTGAAAGACAATGTTACCATAAATAACCTATTGCCAGGACCGTTTGAAACTGACCGTATAGCAGAGGTTATTGCCGGTGAGGCAAAAGCAAAAGGGATTAGTGAAGACGAAGCGCGGAAGAACAGGATGGCGGCCAATCCGGCAGGCCGGTTTGGCCGTCCCGAAGAGTTTGGGGCCGCCTGCGGTTGGCTTTGTTCGGCAAATGCCGGCTTTGTGACGGGACAGAATATCCTGCTTGATGGCGGCGCATTCCCTGGTGTTATATAGAATTCTTGATATTTAAAATTTATGAGTGCTGTAATTTGAGGACATTATTTTCTCAAGAAATGCCCCTCAATTTAACATTGTTTTACTTATCAAAGATGGCGTGATATATTTTTTTCGAAGTAATTGCTTAGTTTTGAGTTTTTTATAACAAAAGGGGAGTGATTATGAACAATGAAACACGTGAGAGCTATCTCAAGCTCGCTCTAAAAGTCTTCGGAATTATCTTTTTATTTGTATATCCATTGGGTCTTGTCTGGCCGGCAGGCTGGGTCTGGCATGGGGGTGGTGGTGAATATTATCTGCAGATGATTTGCGGTATTTATTTCGTGCTTGGAATATTCCTGATCATGGCGTCCAAAAATCCGGCAGAACATGCAAGTCTGATTTCCTTTACCATCTGGTCAAGTCTTGCCCATGGCATCATCATGGGAGTACAGGCAGTAACGGACGGTAATGAAATGGGCCATATGCTGGGTGATGTCCCGGCTCTTATTTTGGTTGCCCTTGTATTATGGATACTTTCTCCAAAACAAGCGGGAGCTGAGTAATATACAGTCAACGGTAAAAATAAAATTCTAATCAGAGGCTCGCGAGTGTATTGACTGGCGGGCCTCAATATTTTTTGGTCTATTTCACTATTGGCAAAACAATATATGACGGATGCTCTTTTGATAAATGAATTGTGTTATGAGCAACAACACCAACCTTTTCATCATAATTATTGCCGCCGGTATTGAGATTTCTGGCAAATTTTGGAAAATTGGATGATGTTACCTCAACGCGGATCCTGTGCCCTTTTTCAAATTCATTGCTCGTCGTCATAGGGGTCATATCAATTTTATATATTTCGCCCTTTTTCATCAGAACCTTTTTATCATACCCTTCACGGTAGCGGGCACGGAAAATAGTATCGTCAATGATATAGGCGGTACTGTCCGGCGCCACATCGACAAGTTTAACGGCAAAGTCCGTATCTTTTGCGTCAGATGATACATGCAGAACTGCATCAATAAAGCCAGTGACCTCCAATGGTTCTTCCAGCGGATCGCTGGTATAGACCAAAACGTCATTGCGTGCTTCAATTGTGCGCTGGTCATAGGCCCCGGGAATGACAAGTCCACCGTTACAGCAGTCACCGCCACCAATGGTTTTTACCGGTATCATCGGATCATAATTATAACTGTCTGATCCTTCGCCCGTTGGTGGATCAAAGCTGAGCGTTCCATCACCATAAATGCTGTTGGCATTTCCGCCGGAACGGAGATATAGCTTCATTTCCTTTGCGGCTTTAGGCGGCCATTGGTCATCGCCCTGCCATTTGTTTGCCCCCATAGTATAATATTGAACATGAGGTGTTTTGGGATCAAAGGCATCCTTGTCCCCCTTAAGCCATTTATCAAACCAGCTATAAACCATGCCATCAACATCAAAGCTCGTATCGCCTATATTGCGTTCACCAACCACATAATCAGGACCAAGTCTGTCAAACTGACAATGCGGATTTGGGGCAGCCACCACATATTGGTTATTGCGGGTTTCTTCATCCACGCCATTCTTCCTTGCAAGATTAAATAATGCCATGTTGGGGCCTTTTGATACATCATACCATGCATTAAACCAGAGAGCAGGAACACCCCATTTCTCATCATCATGGTAAAGGCCGCCTTTAAACCATTCGGGGGATGCGGGGGTGCGTTTTACAAATTCCTCAAAGGTTCCTTCTGGCTCCCCCATACTGGTTAGCAGATCCTGAATGGGAAGATGATTTATTTGTGTTTCCCAATCCACATCAGGTTTATTTGCTTCCAGATCATTATATTCAGAAATCTGTGTGCGTATTTCAGGGCTTAAGCCAGCTGGTATTTGTGCTCGAAGCGGATTATCAACGCCGTAAAGCCACACGAAAAACAGAATGCGCTGGACGCCACCTGTATACCAGTTCCCCTGTTCCCAAAACTCACCGACACGACCGATCCCTGCGCCAGATGACTGTGGGATCATAGCGGCATGAGCCGGGTGGTTCATGGCTGCCAGTGCAAGTTGCCATTCTGCAGTTGATGAGCAGCCTATAGTGCCAACCTTGTTATTTGACCAGGACTGCGCTGAAATCCAGTCAAGTGCGTCATATCCGTCCGTTCTTGGGTGGCCGAGAATTTCAAATTTTCCTTCCGAGAAATAGCGACCACGCTCATTTTGAAGGATATAGGCATAACCGCGACTGACGGCCTCGACTATATTTCTTAATGTACGTAAGCCCGGTTTGTTCATATTATAAGGTGTGCGTACAAATATGGTGGGGACAGGACCAGTGCTATTTTTAGGCCTATAAATGTCTGTGGATAATCCGACGCCATCGCGCATAGGCACCAGAACTTTAGTTTCAACCGTTGCAATATCGGCAAGAATTTTTTTCAGGGCATCCTCACTATATTTAGAATAATCCTGTGCGAATGATGTGCTACTAAAAATAAAAGTCAAAATGCAGGCTATTAAAATTTGGATATTTCTCATCAATTTCTCCCCTTCGGATGAGCTTAAAGTCTATATGAGAATAACTATATCCCAGCAATTGGGTAAGGTAAATAGTGCAAGAATTGACGGTCTAAATGTATATGCTTACGGCTGGCCGTGAATTAATTTGCTAATTTACATATTAACAAAAGAAAAATTATTACAAAAAAAATAAAATAATAGAATTAATTTTTAATAAAAATCAATTATGGAAAATATTTACTAAATTTTTTAAATTTTAAGAATAATATTTTAAATTGACTATTTACTTCTCTATCGGATAGACTTAAATAAACTATTGGAGTTGGGGATTTTCTAATTTTTAATATTGGGGACTAATGCGCTTGAATTCTGCGCTGTTTGCTTGAAGGGAATTAATTTATGTCGATTACTGTAATTGTTAATCTGGCTGTGTTTGTGGGCCTTATATTTTTGCTCGCACGATTCAGCAAGGGGGATATGAAGCTGTCGCGGAAAGTGCTAATGGGACTGGCTGCGGGAGTTGTATTTGGTTTTGCGCTCCAACTACTTTATTCTGATGGTGGCGCTGATACCATTAAGGGTACTTTGGAATGGACCAATGTTATTGCCAATGGGTATATCAGGCTCCTCTATATGATCATAATGCCGCTTATTCTGATTTCTATGATTGCGGCTGTTGTAAGAATTGATGAGGTCGCCTCTCTCGGAAAAATAGGAGGATCAGTTGTTGCTGTTCTTGTTTTTACAACAATGATTGCATCCATAGTGGCCATTGGCATCACTGATATATTTGGCCTAACGGCTGAAGGACTGGTCAGCGGTGCGCGTGAAGCGGCCCGGGCAGAAGCCCTGCAGGGGCGTATGGGGGATGTTTCAAACTTAAGCCTAGCGTCAATGCTGGTTTCCTTTATTCCAAGAAATATTTTCTCTGATTTGGCTGGTGCGAGACCGCTTTCAATCATTTCAGTTGTTATCTTCGCCATTCTCTTAGGTGTGGCAGGATTAAAATCAATGAAGGAAAATGAAGATCACAAGCAATCCTTCCTTCATTTTGTTGATGTTGCCCAGTCAATTATTATGCATCTTGTCAGAATGATCATGTCATTTACACCGTATGGTGTCATGGCACTGATGGTTAGGGTTGTTGCCAGCTCAAGCCTTGCGGACATTCTCGCATTGGCAAAATTCATTGTGGCGTCATATATTGCAATAGGCATAATGTTTGTCGTTCACGGTGTATTGCTCAGCTTAACAGGATTTAGCCCGAAAAAATTCTTTACTGGGGTCTTTCCGGTTTTGACATTCGCCTTCACATCCAGAAGTTCTGCTGCCTGTATTCCGCTCAATGTTGATGCCCAGGTTACAAAACTGGGTGTTCCAAAATCTATTGCCAATATTGCCGCTACGTTTGGGGCGACAATTGGGCAGAATGGCTGTGCCGGAATATATCCGACAATGCTTGCAGTCATGGTTGCACCAACAGTAGGAGTGACCATTGATTTTCAATTCCTGGCAACACTGGTGATGATTGTAACGATCAGTTCCTTTGGTGTAGCCGGAGTTGGTGGCGGCGCAACATTTGCGGCGCTGATTGTTTTACCGGCAATGGGACTACCAGTGGAAATTGTGGCATTGCTGATTTCTATTGAGCCGCTTATTGACATGGCCCGTACGGCATTAAATGTGAATGGTGCAATGACAGCCGGTGTTATTACCAGCAGATTTGTTAAAATTGCAGAAACTGATGCTGTGCAGCAGCCAGCTGAATAATTAAGAAGCTATTTAATGTTAATTGCGGCCCGGTCATTTTAATCGGGCCGCATTTTTTTATAGGCATGTTCGCTCAAATATGATTTAACTGAACTTTGATTTTGAGTGGAGTGTCGCAAAATGCCATCAATTGAACACCTTATTCCATTTTTCATCGCTGCGGCCATATTTGCCTTAATTCCCGGCCCGGCTATTCTCTATACTGCCGCTCAGACCATGAGCAAGGGCAAGCGCGGCGGCGCTTTTGCTGCTTTTGGCATACATATTGGCGGACTTGTGCATATTATTGCAGCGGCAGCTGGATTATCGGCAATTTTTGTTCATGCGCCGCTTGCCTATATGGCGTTAAAAATCTGCGGGGCGCTATATCTGGTCTGGCTGGGAATAGGGATCATACGTGGAAAACTGGATGTTGGTGAACTTCCTCATGTTAAAAGCAGCATGAGCAAAAAAGTCTTTTTTGACAGTATGATGGTCGAAATTTTAAACCCAAAGGTAATCATTTTTTATATAGCATTTTTACCGCAATTTGTTGATCCTACTGCATCATATCCGCTGTGGTTACAGTTCATCATTCTGGGGACAATAGATAATATTCTCTTTTCGCTTGTTGATGTAGCTGTGATCTTTCTGACAGCCAAGGTAATCAGCGGACTAAAGAATTCGCAAAAAACACAAAAAGTAATGAGATGGGTGTCGGGCTCGACTCTAATGGGGCTCGGGTTTAATCTCGCTATTTCAGAAAAATAACAGCAAAAAACAAGGAATATAAATAATGATTTTCAGTGGTTTATCAGAAGTAGGCGATGATCCTATCCTGCTCGTTTCCACAATGTACCGCGCGTGCACAAACCCGAATAAAGTTGATTTGGGCGTTGGTGTTTATAAAAATGCTGCCGGAGAAACGGCAATCCTTAAAACCGTTAAAAAAGCGGAACAATATCTGGTAACAAATCAGAAAACCAAAGAGTATCTCTCACCCGCCGGCAATCCAGACTATAACAGACAAGTTCAGAAATTGCTGCTCGGGGAAAATCATTCTGCAATTAAAGAGGGACGTGTAACGACAATTCAGGCGCCAGGAGGAACAGGTGGTATCCGTATTGGAACAGATTTTATAAAAATCTGCAAACCGGATGCGACATTGTGGATTTCAGATCCCACCTGGCCAAATCACCATAGTATTGCGCGTAGCGTGGGCCTGACGGCTAAGTCATATCGTTATTATGATACAAAGAAAGGCGAGTTCCTTTATACTGAAATGATGGAGGATTTAGCGCAGGCAGTTGCCGGTGATGTTATTATCCTTCATGGATGCTGTCATAATGCGTCCGGGGCTGATCTGTCAAAAGAGCAATGGGACGAGCTTGCCATATTTATGAAAAAGCGGGAATTGGTTCCATTCATCGATATTGCCTATCAGGGATTTGCTAACGGGATTGATGAAGATGCTTATGCCGTGCGATTGATGAGTGAGAAGTTACCTGAGGTTCTTATTGCCAGTTCATTTTCCAAAAATTTCGCAATGTACAGGGACCGTGCCGGTGCCATTACGCTGGTTTCGGCTTCGGCTGAGTTGAATAAAATTAATGCATCACACATGTTAATGACTGTCAGAAGTATATATTCGATGCCACCTGATCATGGCGCAGCGGTGGTTGCTCATATTCTCGGCGACAAGGAACTTCAAGCAGAATGGCGTAAGGAAGTTGACGAAATGCGCAGTCGTGTTAAAAAAATGAGAATATTATTCGCCGAAAAAATGGCTGCGAAAGCCCCCAATAGCGGTTTTGGCTATATTGCCGAACAGAATGGGATGTTTTCATTCCTGACATTAACGCCGGATCAAATTCAATCGCTGATAAAGGACCATAGTATTTTTATGATGGCGAGTGGACGGGTGAATATGGCGGGCCTGACGGAAGATAATATTGATTATGTAACAGATGCTGTAGCATCGCTTTTTAATACGTAAAAGAAAATAAAAAATGAAAGACTGGTTTAATATAGCGCCACAAGGCCGTCCATTTGTAAAAATGCAGGGCTTACAGAACCATTTTGTGATTGTAGATGGGCGTACGATACCTTTTAATCCGTCGAAGGAAGAAATCAGGCATATCTGTAATATAGGAACGGGTGTTGGTGCAGAGCAGCTCATGGTGATAGAGCCGGTGACAGAGCATGGAAAAGGGGCCTATGCCAGAGCGCGGATTTATAATCCGGATGGCACGGAGGCCGAAGCCTGTGGCAATGCCACACGGTGTGTAGCGCTCTTGTTATTTGAAGAATCTGGGCTTGATGAATTTGGACTTGAGGTAAATTTTGAGATACTTGCCTGTAAACGGGATGGTGAAAATATAAGCGTTGAAATGGGAAAAATTTCTTTTGACTGGGATAAAATACCACTTTCAAAACCATCTGATACATTACATATAGACCTAAAAAGCGGTGGTCTTCAGGATGGCGTTGCGGTTAACGTTGCTAACCCGCATCTGGTATTTTTTGTCGAGGATTTTGACGCCATCAATATTCCTAAGGCAGGGGCGGAAATTGCCGCCAGTTCTTTGCTATCTGAATCTGCAAATATTGGGGTTGCTGAAATAATTGATGATACACATATTAAGTTTCAGGTCTGGGAAAGACCGGGAATGTTGACGATGGCCTGTGGCAGTGGTTCATGTGCTGCGGTGGCGGCCGCCCGTGCCCGTGGTCTAATTCGTTCCGATTATGCATATGTCAATATGCCGGGTGGAACACTTAAGATTACCTATAAGGATGAGGTTTCGCCAATAATGTCGGGGCCGGCAGAATTTTGTTACAGTGGTTATTTACCGGAATAAAGGGGAATTGATTATGAAAAAAATGATAGTATTAGCAGTGATGGGATTGCTTATGTCTTGTAGTTCTGAGAACTCAATGGATGGCGATGAGAATGCCCTTGATCAGAAATTCAAGGGAGTTGACAAAATTTTTGCTGATTATCAGGGATCGGACGTTCCAGGGGCTGCCGTGATGATTATTCAGGATGGCAAAGTGATTTTTCAGAAGGGCTATGGCATGGCCAATCTGGAAGAAAATATTCCGGTAACGCCGAAGTCCGACTTTCGCCTGGCGTCTGTGACCAAGGAATTTACGTCCATGAGCATTTTGCAGCTTATTGAGCGTGGACAGCTTACCCTTGAGACAACATTGACGGATATTTTTCCGGAGTTTCCGGATTATGGTAAAACCATCACGATTAAAAATATTCTTAATCATACTTCCGGCCTTCAGGATTATGAGGAACTGATACCAGAAGGCATGACACGCCAGTTAAAAGATAAGGACGTCCTTGATATAATGGAAGGTGTTGATAGTGCCTATTTTGCCGTTGGCGAGAAGCATCAGTATAGTAACACAGGCTATGCGATTTTGACCCAAATTCTTGAGAAAATAACTGGTGAGCCATTTCGTGATTATCTGAAGAAAAATATTTTCGATCCACTGCATATGGATAGCACCCTTGCCTATGAAAACGGCATAAATGAGGTTCCCAATCGGGCTTATGGTTATACCATTGAAGCGGACGGAAATATCATCAGGACGGACCAAAGCCCGACCAGCGCTGTGCTCGGGGATGGGGGAATTTATACTAATCTTGAAGATATGTATAAATGGGATCAGTCACTTTATACAAACCAGCTGCTTGGTCAGAAATATCTTGATATGGCCTTTACAAATTATAAAACCAACGACGGCGAATTTATGAATTACGGATTTGGCTGGCGACTGGAAACATATAAAGGTATGGATATTATTTATCACACCGGCAGCTCAATCGGCTTTAGAAATATCTTTTACCGTATTCCGTCAAAGAATTTCTCATTGCTGGTTCTGAGAAACCGCGATGATGGTGATGAATTCAGCAGTATGGCCTATGCACACGGGATTGTTGATTTATTCTTTTAGTCTAGTACCCATTCAAGGGTGCCGCCAGCGCGCAATGGGACACAACTTTCACTGCCAAATGGGATAGTCTCCGGTATCGGAGACTGTTTCCGTGAAAGGGTTATTTTATCACGGTTTCGTGGCAGACCATAAAAGTCGGGGCCGTGAAAACTTGCAAAAGCTTCCAGCTTATCAAGAGCACCGGCCTTATCAAAAATTTCGGCATAAAATTCTATGCCGCCGTGAGAAGAATAAATGCCAGCACAGCCACAGGCATTTTCCTTGGCTTTGCGGCTATGTGGGGCACTGTCCGTTCCGAGGAAGAATTTTTTGTTACCACTTGTTGCCGCCTCAACCAGGGCTTTTCTGTGATTTTCTCTTTTTAATACCGGTAGGCAATAATGGTGGGGGCGAATACCGCCGGTAAAAAGTGCATTCCTGTTCAGAAGCATATGATGCGCTGTTATGGTGGCGCCGACATTTGCAGGGGCGCTTTTAACAAACTCAACAGCATGTTCAGTGGTGATATGTTCAAAAACGACTTTCAAAGTGGGAAAATTTTTAATAATGCCACTGAGAAACTGATCAATGAATGTTTTTTCACGGTCAAATACATCCACTGTCGGGTCTGTCACTTCACCATGAACAAGAAGAGGCATGCCAATATCTGCCATGACCTCAAGCACATCATAACAGGCAACAATGTCGCTCACACCCTTATCGGAATTTGTCGTTGCTCCTGCCGGGTACCATTTGACGGCATGTATAAAACCGCTATCCCAGGCTTTCCTGATTTCCGTAGTTGATGTCCTGTTTGTCAGATAAAGGGTCATTAACGGTTCAAAAGTAAGTTTATATTCATTGGGAAGTGCGTTTATTATCCGCTCGCGGTATTGTTCTGCTTTCTCAGTATTTGTCACCGGATCAGCAAGGTTTGGCATTATAATGGCCCGCGAAAATCTTTTTGCTGTGTCTCCCAGAACAGAGCTTAGAATTTCGCCGTCACGAACATGTAAGTGCCAGTCATCCGGTCTGGTAAGGGTGATTTTTTTGCTTGCGGTCATTATTCTGGTCCTGACTGAATTAATTTTCGCGCCTGTTTAGCATATTTATTTTTCCGGCGCATATTTTTTAGCAATGGGAACCAGAATTTTATCCATATAGCTGTCCAGATAGTCTTTTACCGGACTTTTCCCTGAATTGACGGCCCCGAGATTAATCATGGAGACGATGATAATATCGCTATTCTCTATTTTTCGGATATCGGCTGTAAACCCTAGTATTTCGCTATGAATACCGGTATGGCCATTTATTTTTTCTGGTAGGATAGATTTCAGATCATTTTCATTAATGATTTTTCCATTCCAAAGTGCTGTCGCGAAAACGGCTAGTTCACGGGGGGTGGTTACAATACCTCCCGCAAGTCCTTCAGCTGATAAACTTGTTCCCGATGTGTTTATAAACTGATTGGATTCAGTTTCGAAATCCGCGTTAATCCCGACTTTTGAAATAAACTGATTGGTACCAAGATGATAACTGCCCGCAAGTCCGCCATCGGGCAATGTTTCGTACGTATCATAATATGTGTGTGTGAGGTTTAAAGGGGTGAGGATCCGGTTTCTAACTTCCTGTTCAAGCGGCCCTCCGGTAATTTTTTCAATAATCAGTCCAAGTATCGTATAATTGCTTTTGGAATAGTGGCGGTTTTCACCTGGCCTATTGACGGCCTGGTGGAGATCCTTTGTTATATATTGTAATACTTCGTCCCGTCGCCATTGATAATGGGGATTAAGCTGAATACCGCGCCCCCTTCTGGCCCAGTCTTCATCGTCAGACCATGAATAAATTCCACTTGTATTATTCATAAGCTGGTAAAGTGTTGCTGTATCGGCATTTTCAATATTTGCAACCAAATCACCCAAAATGGATTTGGGCGTTGTATTCAGGTCAATGATTCCTTCATGAGCCATTTGCAAAAGAACAGTCCCGACAAATTGATTGCTGATATCACCAATTCCCAACAAGTGTGATTGGGATAGCGTTACACCGTCATTAATGTTGGAATAACCTGCGGCACCAGACCAGATAACACCATTGCTATTGGCGACAGCAACTGAAATTCCCGGAATTGCCTGTGCGACAATAGTATTTAATGCCTCATTCATTTCCCGGTCAATTTCCGGATGTTCCTGTGCGCAGACCATATTCATCGGAAAAAAGAAGCAGAGAATAAAAAACCGGGTAAAGGATTTGACCATTTTTAATTCCTAATTATCTAATTTTTTTGCCATTGGCATCCCAAACTTCCACGTCACCAATATTAAGATCACGAATATTTTGCTCAATTTTTGAAAGATCACCGACAACAACCCATGTCATGGCATCAGGTCTTAAATAGTCCTGCGCAATATTCTGTAAAAATTCCGGCGTCAAAGATTTATATTTGTCATATAAAGTCTCAGCATAATTATATGGACGATCATAAAGTTCATTTCTCATAATATAGCCGATAAGACTACGGTTCGTTGCAAACTGTCCAGGCAAAGGAAGGGTATTTCCTTTTACCATCAGGTTCAATTCTTCTTCAGTTGGTGGTTTTGTCGTTTGATAGTCTTTTATGTCTTTTATTATTTCTTTCATGGATTCAGCGGTTTTATCAGTTTGAACCGATGTGCTGACCCTGAAGGATCTTTGACGGATTGCCTGACTGATTGAGCTTCCTGCTCCATATGACCATCCTTTATCTTCACGAAGGTTCATATTTATACGAGACGTAAACTCGCCTCCCAAAATATCATTCATTGCATTTACATTAAAGGCATTTTCATCTTTTGAAGATGAGACGAGATGAGCAGCAAGAATTCTCGACTGGCCTGCTCCGGGCTGATCAACCAGAATGATGCGGGAATTTTTTGCATATTCCGCATCCGTAATATTTTTCTCACCCTTAGGGCGTTCAGGATTTTTCCAGTCGCCAATTGCCGCGTTCAGGAGTGCAGTAATTTCATCAATGGTTGTATCACCAACAACATATATTTTTGCATTATCCGGCCTTATCCACATTTCGTGGAAATCCAGTAAATCCTGACGATTGATGCTTTTAACCATTTCTTCCCGTTCGGCAAAGGTCCGTCCGCTATAAACATGATCCGGCCCATAAAGAATTTTTGTCAGCAGGCTTCCTGCAATACTGTCCGGATCCATTTTGGCTTCTTCAAGCTGGGCAAGTGTTAAGGATCGGTCGCGTTCAATATCGACAGGTCGGAAAGCCGGGTTTCTGATTACATCTGCCCAAAGATCAATGGAGTCTGATAAATTCTTCTTAAGCGCTGAAAGGCTTATATTTGAACTGTCCAGTCCGTTTGAAAATCCAATCCTTGCACCAAGCATGGTTTTGCGGTCATCAAATTCCAGTGAGGGAAGCGATTTAGTGCCTTCGTTCATATTGCCAAATGTGAAGGACGCCGTTCCAAATTTTACGGCATGATCGGTGACCCGTCCTGCATCGAATTCCATGGCAAGGTTAACGGTTGGTACGCTATGACGTTCAGCAAGAGTTACTTCAATGCCATTGACCAGCTTTGCGTGTTGAAGCGGTGGCAGCTTTATATCTGCCTCAACCGTAAAATCAGGCATTTTACTTCTGTCTACATCGCTTTTTTCTACTTTGTATCGGCCAAACGGTACGAGGTCGATTTTGTAAAAGCCTTTAGTAAGCCATTTATTGGTGACTGCCAAAATATCTTTTTTTGTGGTGGCATTCTGCCAACGCTGTTTTGTATGAATAAAGCCGGGATCATTGGCATAAACGGCACCACTTGCCAGCGCCGTTCCCACACTGGAGATACTTTCCATGGCGCGGATCATGTCATTTTCAATTGTTGCCTTTACCCGCTTTAATTCCTTTTCCGATGGTCCTTTTGTTAGGAACTCGGCAAGCATATTCTCTATTATTTCGGTCATTTTTTCTGCGTCATCACTGAATTTCAATTCAGCGGTGATTATAAATATTCCGGATAATTCCCCTGGTATGAGAGAAGCTGATGCGCTATTGACCAGCTCCTGTTCATGGACCAGATTCTTGTAAAGCCTAGAATTTCTTCCGCCACCAAATATTTCGGCAGCTACTTCAAGATCTGCAAATTCTTTTGTCGTCCGGCCCGGCACCGCCCATGACCAGGTTAGATAAGTATGGGGAACATTGTCTTCCATCACTTCATAGCGATTGGCCTCATGTATAGGAACCCAGGATGTCTTGCGGTCTAGCGGTCTACTGGCAGGAATATCGCCAAAATATTTTTCCATGAGCGGTTTTGATGTGTCAGCATCAATATCACCACTTAAAACAACTACGGCATTATTGGGGCCATAATATTCCTGAAACCAACCCTTTACATCATCAAGCGAAGCATTATCCAGATCATCCATGGAGCCAATAACCGAGTGATGGTATGGATGATCTTCAGGATAAACGCCTTCATAAATATGATAATAGAGCTTGCCACCGGGACGGTTTTCCCCCTGTCGTTTCTCATTTTTTACAACGTCCCGCTGCTCATCCAGCTTTTCCTGCGCAATGGCACCGACAAGATGTCCCATGCGGTCAGATTCCATCCATAATATTCTGTCCAACCCACCCACTGGAACGGTTTGGTAATAATTAGTGCGATCCTGAGCGGTCGTTCCATTTATGCCGGTCGCGCCAATTTCCTGAAGTGGTTTAAAATAATCATCATCATAATTTTCACTACCGTTAAACATAAGATGTTCAAACAGATGAGCAAATCCGGTTTTTCCAGCCGGTTCATCTTTTGAGCCCACATGATACCAGACATTGATAGAAACAATTGGTGCTTTTCTGTCGGTATGGACGACAACTCTTAATCCATTACCGAGTGTATATTGCTCAAAATTAATTGTTGGCGTATCATCGGCCAGTGCCGATGAAACCAGAAATACCCAGAAAATAATGAGTGATGCAAATTTTAACTTCATTCTTAACTCCGTGCAGAAATAGTATGAGCATCATAATCATATAACGTTGTATATACGAATAAAAAATATGTGAAATAAAAGAGAATAGATGAATGCTGACTATTTCAAACACAATTAAAATTGATGAAAATGAAATTGAGGTCCGCTTCATTCGCTCCCCGGGGCCCGGCGGACAACATGTAAACAAAGTTGAAAGCGCTGTCCAAATTCGTTTTAATGCAAAGGAAAATAAGGCAATAAACGATGCGATGTATAAACGGCTAAAAATAATCTCTGGACAGAGAATGACGTCAGACGGGATTATTGTTTTAACGGCAAATAACACCCGGTCCCAGATTAGAAACCGTGACGACGCCATTCAGCGGCTGGCAGGGTTGCTGAAAGAGGCTAGCATATTGCCGAAAACGAGAAAGAAAACCAATCCAACACTTGCCTCTAAAACCCGCAGACTCGAAAGCAAGAAGAAGAAAGGTACATTAAAAAAGCTGAGAGGCGAGAAAATAGTCGATTAAACTATTCTGATAAAGATTCCCGTTTCACGGGGTCATTGCCTTTCCATTTTGGCATTGTGACATGATTTTCAGCAGTTATTCCTGCTCTCAACAACACGAGAGGAATGGTTGAAAAAAGGATTTTCAAATCAAGCAGGAGGCTGCAATGGTCCACATACCAGACATCCAGGATAAATTTCTGGTTCCAGTTAATGGAATTTCGACCGGTGATCTGTGCCCAGCCACTTATTCCAGGGCGGACTTCATGACGGCGCATTTGTTCAGCCGTATATCTTGAAGCATATTCGGCTATAAACGGGCGTGGCCCGATAAGGCTCATATCGCCTACAACAACATTCCAAAGCTGAGGCAGTTCATCAATACTCCAGTCACGCAGGAATTTACCAAATCGGGTAAGTCTATATTCGTCAGATCGAAGTTCACCTTTTTCATCGCGGCAGTTTGTCATGCTGCGAAACTTCCAGATACTGAAAACTTCACCATTATATCCCAATCTGTCCTGACGGAAGAAAATCGGGCTACCCATTTTACATTTTATAAGAAGCATTACGAAGAGGAGGAAAGGGCTCAGGGCTATTAATATTATTAGAGCAGCAAAAAAGTCAAATACCCGTTTCCACAGATTTTTATAATTTATTTTATACATTTTTTCCTCAAAGATATTCTTTGACTTATTATTTTCTAATTTCCAAACACACAATGAAACTAAAATACTGAACCTGTATAGAGCGCTAATTTACATACTATAAATTAATGTAACATTAATGAGACCGTTCATTTTCGATAATATTAGCCATTTATTTCAGTTATTTGGCAAAAAAACCTCAGAATTTTGTTAATATTTAAGTTTAAGTCTCTTTAATTGCATGATTAATTAAATCGATAAATTTCTCTTTTCCATATAGGGCGATGAAAGATCCCATTCTTGGGCCTTCCTTCTGACCGAGTAATATTTCATATAGAGCCCCAAACCATTCACGTAAATTTTCGTAATTATATTCTTTACCAACCGAGAAAACGACAGTTTGTAAATCGTTGGCTTCTGCATCATCCGGAGTTTGCTCAATATGCTCCTTCAAAGAATTAAGAGCCTTAATCTCAATGTCGGTAGGGGTACGGTATTTTTTATTGGGTTTTACAAAATTTTCATAATAAACGAGCGCATATCCGACCAGCTGATCCAATAATGGATGATCCTGTGGTCGGGCATCTTTAATATAATTACTGATAAATCCCCATAAAGTTTCTTTGTCTGCTGCGTTACTGGCACTGACAAGGTTTAAAAGTAATGCAAAACTGACCGGAACATCTTCTTTTGGCGGGTTTTCGCCATGAATATGCCAGATGGGACTTGCGTATTTCTGTTTTCCTTCGAGCGCTGGATAATTATTCAAATGACTGAGATATTCATCAACCGTTTTGGGTATAACATCAAAATATAATTTTTTGGCCTTTCTGGGGGACTGATACATATAAAGTGACAGACTCTCCTGGGTGCCATATGTAAGCCATTGTTCCATGGAAATGCCATTTCCTTTTGATTTTGAAATTTTTGATCCGTCTTCATCAAGAAACAGTTCATAACTCAAACCTTCCGGCGGCGTGCTACCAAGAATACGGGCTATGGCGGATGAAAGTTTCACACTTTCGCTCAAGTCCTTTCCTGCCATTTCATAATCGACGCCGAGGCCGACCCAACGCATGGCCCAGTCGGCTTTCCATTGCATTTTGCAATGGCCACCAGTAACAGGTACAGTGACAATTTCATCAGTTATTTCATCAATGTAACTGACAGTTCCAGCTTCCAGATCCCGTTTTACAATAGGAACCTGCAATACGACACCTGTTCTTGGGCAGATA
The DNA here is from genome assembly GCA_041396985.1 of Emcibacteraceae bacterium. Lineage (NCBI taxonomy): Bacteria > Pseudomonadati > Pseudomonadota > Alphaproteobacteria > Emcibacterales > Emcibacteraceae > Emcibacteraceae bacterium. The sequence goes on along the minus strand of JAWKXO010000002.1, from coordinate 152,980 downwards.
GGCAGGAACGGACTATATGTTTTGCGGCGCTCTTCGCCAAGTGTTGGCAGAATTACGTTGATAATTTTATCATAAGCTTCAAGCATTTTTAATAGGGTCTGATCCATAGAGCCGCTTTTATAGGCCTCAGTCGCGCTGACAAATTCATAATCAAAGCCGAAACCGTTAAGAAAATTAACGAGCCGTGCATTATTATGATGGGCAAAGCTTTCATGTGTGCCGAACGGGTCCGGTACTTTGGTCAGGGGTAGGCCAAGATGTTCTTTTAACATTTCCTGATTGGGCAGGTTATCGGGAACCTTCCTGAACCCGTCCATGTCATCGGAAAAACAGATAATTTTGGTTTTCTGACCGGTTAGAAATTCAAATGCGTTTCTGACCATTGTTGTTCTGGCAACTTCGCCAAATGTGCCTATATGGGGAAGACCGGATGGACCATAGCCCGTTTCAAATAAAACATAGTCTTTTTTATTACCGGACTTCTCAAGGCGCTTGATCAGTTTTTCAGCTTCCTGAAACGGCCACGCATTGCTTTCATAAGCAAATTTAATACTCTCCGGTGATGCAGACATAATTCTTGCTTTCAGTTTAATTTAAAGTGTCTATCTTTAAAAATCCATGTGTTGCAAGGCTTCATAAGGCTAAATGGACTCGAGGTCAACCGCTCATTCAATTGAATATGAAGTTTATGACCTGTTTTTTCTTTTCGTCATAACGGGCACTGGCTATAGTCAGGTAAAATCGGATGACTGAAAAGGCTCTATGACAACCTCTCTACTACAATTCCCTGACCCTGATGAAACGCTTTCCAAGCTTCCGGCACTTGTTGTAGGGCCGCTCGGAGGCGTCATTATGACATCAGATGGTGAGGTTGAGGTTTATACCCTGTCGGAGCTACGCAAAATTGTGCGGGATCATGATTTTATTCTTTGTAATCTTCCGGTTGCAGCACGCCATCTGAAAGCAGATATTACTCGGTGCTTTGATATTTTAGAGCTTTTTGCATTTGTACGCCCAGCTGAATTTTGTCTGCCGTTGCCTATGGGGCTTTCCCTGGCTCTGGACATGCCCTCGATGGGTGATAGCCATGAAGATGAAGCGACCATATTGCTTAAAGCGGCGTCCCTTCTTTTTCAGGAATTAAAAAATCCTGATTATAAATATCCCGAAGGTGCTGCGACAATCGCTTACAATATGAGCGAGGCCGGCTGGCGCTGGGGACCATTAATCCTTGGTGCTTTAAACTATGCGCAGAGAAATGACCAATATCAGGTATGGAACCATCTTGGTGAATGGGAAGAAACGGCGCCGTTGCCACCGCCCGGACAGGATCATGTTGATCCGAAAGAAGCGGAAGAAAGGCTTATTTCGCTTCTTGGCGCTAATTCTGAAAGACGGCCTGGACAACTTGAATATGCTGCAAAAGCGGCCCAGATTTTTGATGTCCCTGATAAGGTGGGAGAGCCCAAAATTATCCTATCGGAAGCCGGTACCGGCATTGGTAAAACATTGGGATATATTGCGCCGTCCAGTGTCTGGGCCGAAAAAAATGGTGGCACCGTCTGGCTTTCCACCTATACAAAGAATCTGCAGCGACAGCTTGATCAGGAACTTGACCGTCTATATCCCAATCCTCGGGAAAAGAAACAGAAAGTTGTGATCAGAAAGGGCAGGGAAAATTATCTTTGCCTGCTCAATTTACAGGAAATATCAACGAATGCTTCGCAGGTGCAAGGAAAAATTCTGCTCGGGCTTGTTAACAGATGGGCCCGCTACAGCCGTGATGGTGACATGATCGGGGGTGATTTCCCGTCCTGGCTGGGGGAAAGTTTTGGGCCGGGCCGACTTTCCCAGCTAACCGATCGCCGCGGCGAATGCGTTTATTCAGCCTGCGCCCATTATAAAAAATGCTTTATAGAAAAAGCACAAAGAAAAGCAAAAACCGCCCGGCTGGTGATCGCGAACCACGCACTGGTCATGGTTCAAAGCGCGACAAGACAGGGGGAAGCGGACCTGCCAACAAGATATATTTTTGATGAGGGACATCATTTATTTGATGCATCGGATAATGTTTTTTCTGCCCATCTGACCGGGCAGGAAGGGCTGGAGCTCAGGCGCTGGATCAGAGGTGCGGAATTACAGAACCGCCGCGGCAAAGGACTTAAAGGGCGACTGGATGATTTAATTGCCGATGAGGAAGAAGCGGGCCAATTTCTGAACAAGGTATATTTGGCTGCGGCCTGTCTTCCGGCGGATGGATGGCAGAATAGAATTTCTGAAGGGGCGCCATTCGGACCAATGGAAAATTTCCTGGTACGTGTTAGAGAGCAGATTTATGCCAGAACAAGGGGTGGAGAGGCTTATCACTCTATAGAAACCTATACAACGAACCCATCCGAAGAACTGATTGAAGCGGCCAAAGAACTGAGTGTTGCTCTTGCGGATCTGAGCGCACCATTAAAGCGGCTCTCTGCACTTCTGCTGAAAAAACTGGATATGGAGGCGGATGAACTTGATACAGGCACCAGAAACAGACTTGAGTCCATTTCCCGCAGTATTACAAGGCGCTGTCAAATAATTTCAGATGGCTGGATTCCCATGCTTGAAGTTTTTAATTCTGGTGAAAAGCCAACATCTCATTTTATAGACTGGTTCGAACTGAGCCGAATTGGCGGTCGGGAAAATGATGTAGGGATGTACAGGCATTGGATTGACCCGAGCGAACCATTTGCCAATGTTGTACTAAAGCCGGCTCATGGAGCATTGATTACATCTGCGACGCTTCGTGACAGGCTTGTCGAAAGTCAAAATCCGGATATTGAATGGAACAGCGCTGAAATCCGAACGGGTGCGGCTCATTTTATTCAGCCACCGGCAAGATACAGTCTTAAATCACCCTTTGATTATGAAAACCAGGCCCGGGTCTTTATTGTTGATGATCTGAACATTCGCTCTCTCGATCAGCTGGCAGCGGCTTACCGTGAATTATTTCTGGCATCAAACGGTGGTGCACTTGGTCTTTTTACAGCGATTGGCAGGCTAAAAGAAGTTTATAACAGGCTCCTTGACCCGCTTGAGGATGCCCATTTGCCAATATTTGCCCAGCATGTTGACCCGATCAACGTGGCGACCCTGATTGACATTTTTAGAATGGTTGAACATAGCTGTCTTTTGGGTACGGATGCGGTCAGGGACGGTGTGGATGTGCCGGGAAATTCATTAAGGTTATGTGTGTTTGATAAAGTGCCATGGCCGCGCCCGACTATATTGCATAAAGCCAGGCGCGAGCATTTCGGCAAAAAAACCTATGATGACCTGATAACGAGGCTTCGCATGAAGCAGGCATTTGGCCGGCTGATCCGTAAAAAAACCGACAAAGGGGTTTTTGTGATGCTGGATGGGGCAACGCCAAGTCGGCTCTTGAGTTGTTTTCCGGAAAGTGTCAAAGTAGAGCGGATTGGTCTGGCGGAAACCATTCAGAAAACGAAAGAATTTCTGGCATAAAAAATTGACAATATGAAACGTACGGATAGTGTGGGATGATAATAAAACTGGAGAATAAATATGGAAACTAGAGCAGCAGTTGCATTTAAAGCGGGAGCGCCCTTAAGCATTGAAACGGTGAATTTAGAGGGGCCAAAGGCAGGTGAGGTTCTTGTTGAAATTAAAGCAACAGGAATTTGTCATACTGATGCCTTTACGCTGTCCGGGGATGATCCGGAAGGGGCCTTTCCGGCGATTCTGGGTCACGAAGGGGCCGGTGTCGTGCTTGAAGTTGGTGAAGGGGTAAAATCCGTTGCGGTTGGCGATCATGTGATCCCGCTTTATACGCCCGAATGTCGGGAATGCGATTATTGCCTTAATCCCAAAACCAATCTTTGCCAGAAAATTCGGTCTACCCAGGGTGCCGGGCTTATGCCGGACGGGACAAGCCGGTTTAGCATTGATGGTGAGCCGATACTTCATTATATGGGCTGCTCAACTTTTTCAAATCACACGGTCCTGCCTGAAATCGCTGTTGCCAAGGTGAGGAAGGACGCGGATTTTGAAAAAATATGCTATATCGGCTGCGGTGTGACCACGGGTGTTGGAGCGGTTGCCTTTGACGCCAAGGTTGAACCGGGGTCAAATGTTGTTGTCTTCGGCCTTGGCGGTATCGGGCTTAATGTCATTCAGGGCGCCCGCATGGTCGGTGCCAACAAAATCATCGGCATCGATATTAATCCGGCAAGAGTAGGTATTGCCAAGAAATTTGGTATGACTGACTTTTTAAACCCCAATGAATGCGATATTATGGAAGCCATTCTTGATCTGACCAATGGTGGGGCGGATTACAGTTTTGAATGTATCGGTAATGTCAACACGATGAGACAAGCCCTTGAATGTTGTCATAAAGGCTGGGGGGAAAGCATTATTATCGGTGTGGCGGGTGCCGGGCAGGAAATTTCAACACGGCCTTTCCAGCTAGTGACCGGGCGGGTCTGGCGTGGTTCAGCCTTTGGCGGCGCGCGAGGCCGAACCGATGTTCCCAAGATTGTTGACTGGTATATGGATGGCAAGATCAATATTGATGATCTGATCACCCACACTATGCCGCTTGAAGAAATAAATACGGCTTTTGATCTGATGCATGAAGGAAAATCAATCAGAAGTGTGGTGGTATATTAAATATGGACCTTAAATCGGAACATTGTTGTTTTGGCGGGAAAGTTGGCTATTACAGCCATAAGGCAATGACGGTTGGCTGCGACATGAATTTTTCAGTGTTTCTGCCACCTCAGGCCGCTGAGGGAAAATGCCCTGCGCTATTTTATCTGGCCGGGCTTACCTGTACGGAAGACAACTTTACCACCAAAGCCGGTGCCTACAAAATGGCAGCACAGTTGGGGTTAATCCTTATAGCACCGGATACATCACCGCGCGGTGATCATGTTCCCGATGAGGAAGGATGGGATTTCGGCAAAGGGGCGGGCTTTTATATTGATGCCACTCAGGAACCCTGGGGTGAGCATTTTAATATGTATAGTTATATTAGCGATGAATTATTTGGTCTGGTGTCGAAAGAGTTTCCGGTTGATCCTGAACGTATCGGTATTTTCGGGCATTCAATGGGCGGACATGGTGCACTGACAATTTACCTTAAAAACAGAGATAAATTTAAGTCGGTTTCTGCCTTTGCGCCTATTGTCAATCCGATGAACTGCCCATGGGGACATAAGGCATTCGGAAAATATCTTGGCGATGATCAGGAAAGTTGGGCCAACTATGATGCCTGCGCCTTGATAAAAAAGGGTCATGTCGCGGTGGAAAGTCCTGAAATTCTTATAGATCAGGGGCTTAATGACCCATTCCTGGAAAGCCAACTTATGCCGGAAAAGTTTGAGAGTGCTTGCAAAGAAATGAACCAGAAGCTGACATTGCGACGTCATGAAGGTTATGATCATGGGTATTTCTTTATATCAACTTTTATGGATGATCATTTAAAGCATCATGCCGCAATATTAGGATAGGAAAGCCTGATGGCTGACTTGGATGAAGCAAAAGAAATTATTGGCCGTTATATAAACATTCAGGGCGGATTACTGGAATGCCTGCATGCTTTGCAGCATGTATTTGGCTATGTACCGAAGGAAACAGTCGATTTAATGGCGGAAGGATTTAATATTTCCCGCGCCGAAGTTCATGGCGTTATCAGCTATTATCATGATTTTAAAACTGCTCCCGGCGGGCGAACGAAGGTGCGCATTTGTCAGGCAGAGGCCTGTCAGGCAATGGGAAGCCGTCAGCTGACGGAACAGGTTAAATCATTATTGGGGCTTGAGCTGGGCGAAAATAATGATGAGTACAGCTTTGAAGCGGTTTATTGTTTTGGCAACTGTGCCTTATCCCCCAATATAGAAATAAATGGAAAATTATTGCCCCGAGCCAACAAAGACAACTTTGAAAAGTTGTTAAAATCGGAAGGTGGACAATGATAAACATATATGTTCCGCGTGATACGGCATCCCTTTCTATGGGGGCAGATGATGTTGCAAAAGCCATTGCTGCCCTGCCGGCAGAGGTCAATGTGATCAGAAACGGCACTTGGGGCATGACTTATCTTGAGCCGTTGGTCGAGGTGGAAACGGATAAAGGGCGGGTGGCCTATGGCCCGGTGACGGTATCTGACGTTGAAAATCTGTATCAAGCCGGGTTTCTTGAGGGTGCCGACCATGCGCTATGCCATGGGCTGACAAAAGATATCGAATATTTAAAAAATCAGGAGCGGCTTACCTTTGTCCGCTGCGGACTTATAGACCCGCTTTCAATAGACGACTATATTAAAAATGGCGGATTTGAAGGACTTTCAAGGGCATTAAAGTTGTCCGGAAAAGAAATTATCGATGACGTCATGACGTCAGGTCTGCGTGGACGGGGTGGTGCCGCCTTTCCAACAGGTATTAAATGGAACACAGTTTTTGAGACAGAAGCGGACCAGAAATATATCTGCTGCAACGCCGATGAAGGTGACAGCGGTACATTTTCCGACCGGATTTTGATGGAAAGTGATCCATTTTGCCTGATGGAAGGCATGATCATTGCCGGGGTAGCTGTCGGGGCGACCAAAGGATATATTTATTTAAGAAGTGAATATCCGCTCTGTAAAGAAATACTGAATGAAGCAATCAGGATTCTAAACGAGCACAAATATTTAGGCGATGATATTAGAGGCAGTGGTAATGCTTTTGATATTGAAGTGCGCATTGGTGCGGGATCATACGTTTGCGGCGAAGAAACGGCGATGCTCGAAAGTCTTGAGGGAAAACGCGGTATGGTACGGGCCAAACCCCCCTTGCCGGCTCACGAAGGATTATTCGGCAAACCGACCGTGATCAATAATGTCATTTCACTGGCCAGCGTGGCGATTATTCTGGCCCGTGGCGGCGAATATTACAAAGATTTCGGAATTGGACGTTCCCGTGGTACAATAGCGTTTCAACTTGCGGGCAATATCAGGCGAGGAGGTCTTGTGGAAAAAGCATTTGGCATAACCCTTGGTGATATGATTGATAAGTTCGGCGGTGGAACCTATAGCGGGAAACCGGTTAAGGCGGTTCAGGTTGGCGGTCCGCTTGGGGCGTATCTGGCGCCAGACAACTTTAATTTGCCCCTTGATTATGAGGCATTTTCTGATGCGGGCGCTGTGCTTGGACATGGCGGAATAGTTGTCTTTGATGAAACGGCGGACATGAAAGCCCAGGCAAAATTCGCCTTTGAATTCTGTACGATTGAAAGTTGCGGCAAATGCACACCCTGCAGGATTGGCTCTACCCGAGGGGCGGAACAGATTGAAGCGGGTAATTATCAATTGGTTGAAGAGCTTTGCGAATTAATGGACACTTCATCTTTATGTGCTATGGGGGGAATGACACCCATTCCAGTTAAGTCAGCAATGAAATACTGGCCGGAGGATTTTAAGGATAAATGATATGACCCTGATTATTGAAAAAGATTACGGGACACCGAAAAAGATTTCTGAAAAATCTGTTGAATTATCCATTGACGGCAAAAAAATAACCGTGCCAGTGGGCACATCCGTCATGCGGGCGGCCCGTGAAATTGACTGTGAAATTCCCAGTCTGTGTGCCAGTGACTGCATGAAAGAATATGGCTCCTGCCGTTTGTGCCTTGTGGAAATTAAAGGTATGCGCGGCACACCGGCCTCCTGCACCACGCCGGTTGCGCAGGATATGTCGGTTAAGACAACTTCGGACAGGCTGACAAAAATCCGCAGGGGCATTATGGAGCTTTATTTATCCGACCATCCTGATGAAGACAGTCCGATGCATGATATGGCCAGGCTCGTCGGGCTTAAGGAAAACCGCTATGGCAAATCTGGCCATAATCACCTGAAATCAATCATTGATGACAGCAATCCATATTTCAGTTTTGATCCGGCCAAGTGTATTTTATGCGCGCGCTGCGTTCGGGCCTGTGAGGAAGTGCAGGGAACATTTGCCCTTACCATTGATGGCCGGGGATTTGACAGTAAAATTTCAGCTGGAACCAATCAGTCCTTTCTCGCATCCGACTGTGTATCCTGCGGTGCCTGCGTGCAGGCATGCCCGACGGACAGCCTGTTTGAAAAACGGACGGCCGAAATTGGAAAACCGGACCAAAGTGTGATCACCACCTGTGCCTATTGCGGTGTTGGCTGCGGGTTTAAGGCAGAACTGAAAGATAACAAAGTTGTCCGGATGATGCCGTGGAAAGACGGTCAGGCCAATCACGGTCATTCATGCGTAAAAGGGCGCTTTTCCTGGGATTATGCTATTCATGAGGACCGGATTTTGAGCCCGATGATCCGTGAGAGCATTACAGACCCTTGGAAGAAAGTTGGCTGGGACGAAGCCATTGACTATGCCGCAACGCGGCTTATGGATATTCAAAAGCAACATGGCCGGAAATCAATTGGCGGCATTACATCATCGCGCTGCACCAATGAGGAAGTTTATGTCGTGCAAAAGCTGATCCGCGCGGCGTTCCAGAATAACAATGTGGATACCTGTGCGCGTGTTTGCCATTCTCCAACAGGATATGGTCTAAAGGTAACATTAGGCACGTCAGCGGGTACCCAAACCTTCGACAGTGTGATGGATGCCGATGTGATTATGGTGATCGGTGCAAATCCAACCGACGCCCATCCGGTTTTTGCCAGTCAGATGAAAAGACGACTTCGTCAGGGGGCGAAACTGATTGTCATTGACCCGCGTAAAACCGGTCTAGTCAAATCACCCCACGTAAAAGCGGATTATCACTTGCCGCTACTTCCCGGCACCAATGTTGCAATGATCAACGCACTCGCCCATGTGGTGATGACTGAAGGACTGATGGATCAGGATTATATTGATGCGCGCTGTGACAGGCAGGCCTTTGAAGATTGGCACAACTTTATCATTGATCAGGTCAACAGCCCGGAAGCCGTTGAAAAATATACAGGAGTTCCAGCAGAAGATATCCGCGCGGCGGCACGACTTTATGCCACGGGCGGCAGAGCGGCGATTTATTATGGGCTTGGTGTAACCGAACATTCGCAGGGGTCCACCATGGTGATCGGTATGGCCAATCTGGCAATGGCGACCGGAAATATTGGCGCCAGCGGCGTTGGCATTAATCCGTTGCGCGGCCAAAATAATGTACAGGGTTCCTGTGATATGGGCTCATTTCCACATGAGCTTCCCGGCTATCGCCCGGTGAGTGACGACGCTGTCCGGACAACTTTTTGAGAAAGACTGGGGCGTGGCGCTTGACCCGGTTCCCGGATACCGCATTCCTAATATGTTTGATGCGGCGGTAGAGGGTAAATATAAAGCCATGTATATTCAGGGCGAGGATGTTGCCCAGTCTGACCCTAATACCCACCATGTGGAAGCGGCGCTATCCGCTCTTGATTTGCTGATTGTTCAGGATTTATTCCTCAATGAAACAGCAAGGTTCGCCCATGTGTTCTTCCCCGGTACATCCTTCCTTGAAAAGGATGGAACCTTTATTAATGCGGAGCGTCGGATCAGCCGGGTCCGACCGGTCATGGCACCACTTAACGGTATGGATGAATGGGAAATTGCCTGCCGTCTTGGCCGGGCCATGGGGTATGATATGCATTATAATCAGTCCTCTGAAATTATGGATGAAATCGCGCGACTGACCCCGACTTTTACCAATGTCAGTTTTGACTATCTTGATGAAAAAGGATCGATCCAGTGGCCCTGCAATGAAAAGGCCCCTGAAGGGACACCAATCATGCACATAGGTGAATTTGTTCGCGGTAAAGGCAACTTTATCGTCACGGAATATGTGCCGACCACTGAGCGAACCAGCCGGCGGTTCCCGCTGATCCTGACCACAGGGCGGATTTTAAGCCAGTATAATGTGGGGGCACAAACCCGCAGAACCAAAAACAATATCTGGCATGATAAGGATACGCTTGATATCCACCCGCATGATGCGGAGCTTAGGGGAATTGTTGATGGGGATATGGTGATGATCGAAAGCCGCATGGGGAATACGGTGCTTGAAGCAAAGGTCACAGACCGAATGCAGCCGGGTGTGGTTTATACCACATTTCATATGCCGGAATCGGGCGCCAATATTGTCACCACGGACAATTCAGACTGGGCGACATCCTGCCCGGAATATAAGGTTACGGCAGTGCAAGTTCACAGAAGTAACCATAAATCGGACTGGCAGGAAGAGTTTGATGAATTCTCAGCCGCCACCCGTCATATTGCGGAATAGGCAACGTGGAATTTTACATTATTGAAGCCCTGCTCGGTGCCCTTATGTTCGGGATCGGCGGGCTTCTTTTTAAATGGAATGCCCATAATAATGGTGACGAAGTCTATTATTTGCCGGGCTTTATACGGTTGGGACACTTTGTTTCCTTATAGAAGGTTACGATGACTTCGGAGAGGCAAAGAACATTGCCTATCATATTATGGCCATGCTAGTCGGGCTTGGCTCCGCCGGGGGAAATTTTGCTTTTTCCCACGGCCTTCGCCGCGGACCTGCCGGGCTTTCTGCGGCATTTGCCAAAGCCAACATTGTTATCGTTATTCTGATTTCTGCTCTTTATTACGGGGAAGTTCTGGGTCCTCTTGAATTTTTCGGGATAAGTTCGTTTCTGGCGGCGATGGTGGTGGTTAATCTCAATTTAGGGAAAAACAGAAGACCGGCAAACCGGACATGGTTTTTGATCATGCTGGTTTGCATGGTCTTAATCGCCTTTCGAAATGGCGGTCTTAAGGTGGCCAATGAAATGGATCTGTCAAGTCCGGTTATTCTGGCCCTTGCTTATGGTTATTGTGTACTGTTCTTTATGATGGGGATAATTAGAAAGAATAAAAATCCTTGGTCGGGAAAGGTCTCTAAAGCAAAGGTAATGGCTGTTGGCGGGTTTACCGGTACAGTATCCTATGCAGGGCTCTATTTCTATGTAAAGGCACTTGAAAGCGGGCCGGGCAGCATTGTCGTCACCATTTTTTCTCTGGACATGTTCTTTTTGCTTCTGATGTCTTATCTGTTTTTTGGCGAACGGCTTAATTTCAATCAAAAGTTAGGCTTTTTACTATCCGCAGCAGGTTTTATCCTGATTGGTATAGGTTAAAGCAGGTGGCCGGATCGTTTCTTTTTTGTCTTAAGATAAAGATCATTATGGGTGTTTGACGGAAATTTGTGGGGTACCCGTTCCGTAACTTCAATACCGCAGGCTTCAAGTCCCGAAACTTTATCAGGATTATTGGTCAGCAGCCTTACTTTGCCATAGCCCATTTTTTTAAGCATTTCTGCGGCGGGCTCGAAAATTCGTTCGTCACTTAAAAATCCAAGCCGTTCATTGGCATCCACAGTATCAAATCCCTGATCCTGAAGGTGGTAGGCCCGCAGTTTATTAATCAGGCCAATACCGCGTCCCTCCTGCGCAAGATAAAGAAGGATGCCTCCACCCTCATCGCTCATATATTTTATGGCGCCGCGCATCTGTTCACCGCAGTCACATTTTAGGGAACCAAGCAGGTCTCCTGTAAAACATTCGGAATGAATTCGGGTAAGCACAGCCTGATCGCGTTTTGGGTCGCCAATGATAATAGCAAAATGTTCGGTGCCGCCGTCATCGGGCCTAAAAGCCACCATCGTAGCATTTTCAGCGCCGGCAAGGGGAACTTTTGCCGACGTAATGATATTCAGGGACAAGGCTTCACGGATGGTGTGATTGAGAATATCGCCTGCGTCCAGGCATAGAAGATTATTTTGCGCCGCCAGCGCGTGCCAATTTTCAATTGGTCCGCTAAAAACAGCAGCCGGCAGCAATTTTGCAATTTTACATAATTTAATTCCGGCATCATGAATTTTGACGGGTTTAGAATCGGATACCTGAAATGGTCCCTGCATAATATGCTGCAGATCATCCGCAGGATCAGCCATTGATGAAATAACACCGCTGTCCATATAATCCTTGATTTTCACAAGGGCCACATCACCGGACCGTGGGGAAATTTTAAGGATATTGGCCCGATTATAGGTTAGGCCGATAAGTGGCTTATCCTTTGACAGGGTCATAAATTTATCAAGCCTGTTATCAGTGATCAGTTCAGCGGAGGTTACCATATGGGCTAGCGACCCGTCCGTGATAATGACGCTTCCGCCCCGCCGCAGTTCTGATGCGGCACGCTCGACGGATATAAGTTTCTGATTGATCACGGAATTGTTATCCACTGTGCTTTCAATTGCCTTTATTTATTTTGATATTGGTTATACGACTTATATAATATTAAGTTAAGTGTTTTAACAGAGAAAGACGCATGAGCCATACCTATACCATTCTGCTTGTTGATGATGACGATGATCTTCGCGAAAATCTGGCAATGCAGTTGTCGTTTCACGAAGAATTTAAAACAGTTCAGTGCAATAACGGTAAATGCGGCCTTGATGCCGTTAAGGCCAAAGATTTTGACCTAATCATTCTTGATGTCGGCATGCCGGATATAGATGGCCGGGAAGTTTGCCGCATGATGCGAAAAAGCGGCGTCAGCACACCGATTATTATGCTTACAGCCAATGCATCGGAAGCTGATACCATACTTGGTCTTGATGCCGGTGCGAATGATTATGTGACAAAACCCTTTAAATTCGGGGTATTGCTTGCCCGTATCCGGGCACACTTGCGTCAGCATCTGATCAGTGAGGATGCAAGCTATCCTATCGGTCATTATATATTCAAGCCGGGGGAGAAAACGCTGACAGATAAGGATACGGAAGAAAAAATCAGACTAACGGAAAAGGAAACGGCTATCCTTAAATTCCTGAAACGGGCTGATGGGGCGACCATCTCGAGGGAAAAAATGCTGAATGAAGTTTGGGGGTATAATTCAAATGTTACCACCCATACATTAGAGACGCATATATACCGGCTTCGGCAAAAAATAGAAAAAAACCCGTCTGACGCCAGAATTATTATCACCGAAAATGGTGGCTATAGTATGGGAAATAGCTAGACTCTTTGCCTTTCCTTCTATATCAAGCGCATCATGATGTTTGAGATTTGTTTTACACGACGATATTGCATGAGCCACAGGCTGTTTAATCTGAAAAACAGCAAGTGTTTTGTGCCGCATGGCCATAACGAATATGTCAAAGTTTATCTGGTTGGCAATTCGGATATGCCGCTTGATGGCAATCATAATATGAATAACGGGTTTAGTACGTTAAAAAGCACCTGGCATAACTGGATCGATAATGCGGTTGATCATAGTATGCAGCTGAGCAATCATGATCCCCTGCTAGATTATTTTAAGGAAAAGGAACCTGAAAACCTGCCGCATCTTTTAATAACGCCTGGGGATCCGACGACGGAAATACTCGCGGCCTGTTTTTATGCTAAAATCAATGCCTTTCTTAAAAATGACGGTATTGACATGCGCTGTAATCGTGTGGAAATTGAAGAAACGCCTACCAACACAGTTATTTTTACCGGCGATCCGGATGAAGCCATATCAACGGAACATTACGGTGGTCCCGATATTCCATGGTGGAAGCGACCGGACATGACCATTAATGATCTATAGGAAACTATGTGACTGAAAGCGTACTGGTAACAGCGGCGAACAAACGGATCGGCAAATCAATTGCCGAATATTTAAGCCGTCTTGGCTATTATATTTTCATTCACCACCATAAAAGCATTGATGATGCGAAAGTCCTGCTTTCGGAACTTGAAGCGGGCGGTGAAATTGTGCAATGCGATCTTGGTGATTATGATGCTGTTGAATCTATGATGACCAACATTGTGGAATCGGGCAAATCGTTACGGCATATTGTCAATAATGCTTCACTTTTTAGTCGTGATGAAGCCACTGATTTTAACGAAAAAAGTTTCTCAGATCATATGAATATAAATTTGCGTGGCCCTATGCAGTTGGCCCGCGGGCTATATAATAGTCTTGCTGATAATGAGCGGGGAAGTGTCGTAAATATCCTGGATAGTAAGGTCTTTGCTTTAAATGCAGATTTCTTCAGTTACAGCTTAAGCAAATTCGGCCTTTATGGGGCGACCGAAATGATGGCGCAGGCTTTTAGCCCGAAAGTGCGTGTTAACGGCGTTGCACCAGGGTTAACCCTGATCAGTGAGACTCAAAGCAAAGAAAATTTTGAGCTTGCCAGTCATTTAAATTTTATAGGAGCGCCCATTAATGTTGATGATGTTGCGGCCTCAGTTTGCCATTTGATCAATACGCAGTCCATTAACGGTGCCGTTTTACCTGTTGACGGTGGTCAGAAAATGATGAATTTCACCAAAGATGTTGTTGATGTGGCAAGCGGTATATTGAAAAAGAACAAATAATTTAAAGCTCAATATCAACCATCACTGGGGCATGATCCGATGGCTTTTCCCAGCCACGAGCATCTTCAAGCACTTTCATGGATTTCATTTTTCCCTTTAAAGGCTGGCTGCACCAAATATGATCCAGTCTCCGCCCTTTGTCAGAGGTTCGCCAATCGCGGGCACGATAAGACCACCAGCTGTATAATCGTTCCGGGTCCGGAACGAAATGTCGCATAACGTCAAACCAGTTATGGGCTTCCTGTACCGCATTTAAGGCCTCACATTCAGCAGGGGTGTGGCTAACCACATTGATCAGTTGCTTATGGGACCAAACGTCACTTTCCAGCGGGGCGATATTCAAATCACCGACAAGAATATGATGGTCATCCTGTGGCAGAGTATGGGACCAGTCTGTCATTTCAGCAAGAAAGTCCAATTTATGAGCAAATTTATCATTCAGGGCTATGTCCGGCTCATCACCGCCTGCCGGTACATAAAAATTATGAAGCTTAATGCCATTGTCCAGAGCCGTTTCAACATGTCGCGCGTCCCCCTTACCGCACCAGTCTATTATATTGATGGATGCGATTGGTAATCGGCTTAAGGTGGCTACTCCGTGATAGCTTTTCTGTCCGGCCAGAGCATGGTGGATTAATCCGTATTTGTTGAAAACGTCCTTGGGGAACATCTGGTTTTGCACCTTTGTTTCCTGCAGGCAGAGGATATCCGGATTATATTCCGCCAGCAATCGATCAACAATATCAAGCCTTGCGCGTACGCTGTTAATATTCCACGTGATAAGACGGATTTTTGACATACTACTCCTCTTTTCTAAAATATATTAAAAGTATTCCCGGCAATACCCAGCGGCCAGTGGCCACTTTCATAAAGCCTGAATTTCAGTGCGAATGGGTGGGTTTCTTCTTCACCTGCAGCAATGACCAGTGCGGCGTGATAACAGCTTTGCACGGCCTGCCCCACGGCGGCGGCGATTTGTTCTTCATCGTCAACGCCCCAAAGAATTGAGGCGGTCTCAACGGCGTTATTGATAAATTCAGCGGCCTTGACCGTCACATTTGTCAGGGCGACTTCCAGAACGTCTTCCTCAATGAATTCCAGCGTGTCTGAAATTAAGGAAGCAGCCAGTTGCTCTTCTGCTTCCCACGCTGGGCTGTTCCAGTCATATGTTTCCAGACAGGAAATGGCTTCCTGCCAGTCCGGAACTTCTGCAGGATAGCTTTCCGGAAATCCGAGAGCTTCAAGATAGTCACGGGAAATTTTTAAGGTACGGTCAGTCAAGGGTTTCCCCAAATGATGAAACCAGGGTGTTTTCTGTACAAGGTCTGCAAAGCGGGCAACCTGCATAAGTGTCGGATATTCTTCATTTACGTCAATTTCATCAAAATCAGTGAAATTTTCGTCTTCGGGATCAATGTCTCTCATCTTATTTCCTCACACCCGCAAATTAGTCTGAACTGAACGTATCTACAAGAGGAATTAATAATAAAAAACCCGGCCAGATTGCTGGCCGGGTAAAAGTTCAGTTTGCTAGAACAAGAGGGAGGGGAAAAAGGAAAAACCTCTTGATCCAAAGATCAGGATGGAAAGTCTCAAAGGAAGGTTGGAGAACCACTTCATCCTGATCATATTATATAGATGGGATCAGGAAATTATTTTTCAAGGTGAGGTTATAATATTTTAGTGATTAAATAATATTTATCTTCTTGGACCGCGATTTCGTTGAGGTCTTGGATCATTAAAGGTAAATTCTTTTTCATCAACAGCAATATTATATTCAGGGTTAACGAGAGCCACACGTGTCGTATAGCCCTGAACATCAATCACTTCCCATGATTTCAACTCCATGGTCGATTCTTCAAAAATCAATGTGATAAATCCCTGATCCTTCTGATCCGGTTGAACAACCGACATCTTGATCAGGCCGGCGAAGCGGATAATTTCAGGAATTTCAATTTCTTTATCTTTTAGATTAATCTGGTCATTAACCAGAACGCTGAGAGGTGTTTTGTCAATTGGCCAGCGGCTGACCTGGTTGATTTCATAATCGATGAACGAAAGCATATCACCATTACTGACCACCAAAATCGGATTGTCGTTGCTATATTCAAATCGGATTTTGCCGGGACGTTCAATATAGATCGTCCCTTCATCGACATTGCCTTCCGGGCCTCTTTGCACGAAAGTGGCTTTTAGGGAACGGATAGCATTCAGATTGTCCTGTACTTTTTGAATGATCTGATCCCGATCTTCACCTGTAATGACAGATGGGGGCACCCCAAAATCGACCATTTTGGCTTTTGCCGGGGCTGGGGCTTCATCGGATTGTTGCACGGCATAGGCCATCTGCCCAAAGAACGTGGATATCAATATTGCTTTTATAAGAAACTTCAACATTATTCGGCCAATTCGGTTACATTTACTGGTACAGTCTAGTTCTACATTAAGGTGGAATTTAGACAATAGAAATTAATATAATATTTATCAGTGTTAATAATCTTCTGAATGATCACTGACCAGCACCTCGCGTTTGCCAACATGGTTGGCACTACTGACCACACCGTCCCTTTCCATTTTATCAATAATATTGGCGGCTCTGTTATACCCAATTTGTAACTGACGCTGAATATAGCTTGTTGATGCCTTTTGATCCCTGGCCACAATGGCAACGGCTTGGTCATAAAGATCATCGCCGCTTGATTTGCCGCCATTAGGGGTCATCTGAGCATTTTGCAGAAAATCGGAATCAAATCCTTCATCGGGTTCTTCAACAATACTGGACAGATAATCAGGACGTCCTTGTTTCTTAAGGGCCGTAACAACCCTTTCCACTTCCTGGTCATTGACAAACGGTCCATGAACACGGGTGATACGGCCGCCACCGGCCATATAAAGCATATCGCCCATACCTAGCAGCTGTTCAGCGCCCTGCTCACCAAGGATGGTGCGGCTGTCAATTTTTGATGTTACCTGGAAAGCAACCCTGGTTGGAAAGTTGGCTTTAATTGTGCCGGTGATGACGTCCACTGACGGACGCTGCGTTGCCATAATAAGATGGATGCCCGCTGCCCTGGCCATCTGTGCCAGTCTTTGAATAAGAGCTTCAATATCTTTGCCCGCAACCAACATAAGATCTGCCATTTCATCAACAATAACGACAATCATAGGGAGCGGCGTAAGATCAAGGCTTTCTTCCTCATAAATAGGCTTTCCAGTGTCTGGATCAAATCCGGTTTGAACTTTGCGAATTATATTTTCACCCTTTTGTTTCGCTTCTTCGAGGCGCTTATTATAGGCGGTAATATTTCGAACCTGCAGTTTTGCCATATTCTGGTAACGGTGTTCCATTTCGCGCACTGCCCATTTTAAGGCAACAACGGCTTTTTTAGGATCCGTTACAACAGGGGTTAGAAGATGCGGAATATCATCATATACAGATAATTCGAGCATTTTCGGATCAACCATAATCAGGCGACACTGAGCTGGCGTCAGCTTATAGAGTAGTGACAGGATCATCACATTGATCGCGACAGACT
Organism: Emcibacteraceae bacterium; assembly: GCA_041396985.1. Lineage (NCBI taxonomy): Bacteria > Pseudomonadati > Pseudomonadota > Alphaproteobacteria > Emcibacterales > Emcibacteraceae > Emcibacteraceae bacterium. The sequence continues at coordinate 135,070 of JAWKXO010000002.1, read as the reverse complement.
TACCAGACCCGGTGGTACCAGCCACGAGTAAGTGTGGCATTGATGCGATGTCAGCGACAATGGGGTCACCGCCGATATCCTTACCAAGAGCCATAGGAAGCTTTGCTTTGCTGTCTTCATAAATGCTGGAAGATAATATTTCACGAAGAGCAACGATTTCCCTTTTACTGTTTGGAAGTTCGATGCCGATAGCATTTTTACCGGAAACGACAGCAACACGGGCTGATGTTGCGCTCATAGAGCGGGCAATATCATCGGCAAGGTTAATAACCCGGGAAGATTTTGTTCCGGGTGCGGGTTCCAGTTCATAAAGGGTGACAACCGGTCCCGGCCGTACTTTGGTTATTTCACCTTTAACACCAAAGTCATCAAGAACCGCTTCCAGCATTCGGGCATTTTGCTCCAATGCATCATGGGTAAGACGGTCCTGTTCGGCCAACGGTTTAGGTTGGGAAAGCAGGCTAAGAGACGGCAAGGCAAACTGCCCGTCCGATATGATGTCCAGCATTGGTTGACGTTCAATTGTTTCCCTTTTACCGGCTTTCAGATTTCTTTGTTCCGGATCAATAATCGGAATTGTCCGTTTTTCCTTATTAGGCTCACTTTTTATTGGAGGTTCTTTTCGTACCGGCACTTTGTTTCGCCTGACATCAATTTCTGCTCCACTTGCATCAGCATTCCGTCCGCCAAACAGACCTCTGATAGACGCAAAGGCAGAAAATATTTTTGAAAAGAAAGTAAATACGCACCATTTAATACCGCGAAAGAGTGCTTTCCACTCTTCCCTTTCCAAGCCCGCAGTATAGGCAAAACTTAAGGCAGTAATTGCTGCAAAAACAATGAAAACAATTTGAGGATAAAAATTCACCTGAACCCAGGCAAAAAAGCTTTGGACATATCCAAGCAGCATTTGACCCATAAATCCGCCAAGTCCGACATTGACCAAAGGCCAGTTCTGATAAACAGGTAACGTTGAAAGTGTAATGACAGCCGCAATCACCAGTATGGGCAGGACCAGTAAGTGCATAAAAATGTATGGAAGTCCTTTAAGCGTAACAATCCGCCAGCCCCATGTTAAGAGGGGAAGTACAAGGACGTAAGCACCCAGGCCCAGACTTTGAAGCAAGACATCAGACGTCCAGGCACCAGCGGTGCCAAGAAGATTATTTGCGTCTGTTGTAACAGCATTATTCCAGCTTGGATCATTAGGGTCGTAGCTGAAAAAGGCCACAACCGACGCAGCAAATAAAGCAATCAGAGTGATGCCCCAAAGCCGAATAAGCAAATTAACAAGAAACTCTGTTACCGACTCAGGTAAAAGAGATTTCTTTGCTGTTTTTTTAATAGTACTACGTCTGCTTGCCAATGATCATTCCTATTATTGCCAGGCTCTACTGATAAAATATATTATCATTATGGAATAGAACAAGGCAAATATATGGCTATCCTGGCGCTAAATATATCAAAAAATTACTTTAATTACAAAAACATGACACCATGACGTCAAATTTCTTACTATCTTAGCCCAAAATCTTCTTCCGGTGTGGCGCTAATATTATGAATGGCAAGATCGGCGCCCAGATATTCATCTTCCTGGGAAAGCCTGAATCCGACAGTTTTCTTTATGAGTCCGAAGACGACAAATCCACTAATTCCGGCAATTATGATACCTACCACAGAACCGGTAATTTGCGCTATCAGGGAGACACCACCCAAGCCCCAGAAAGCCTGTTGTCCGAAGATGCCTGCTGCAATTCCACCCCATAGTCCGCATAGCCCATGCAGTGGCCAAACACCGAGTACATCATCAATTTTCCAGCGATTTCCGCAAGTTGTGAAGGCGTAAACAAATATTATCCCGGCGACAATACCGACAAACAGTGCCCCAATAGGGTGCATTAAATCTGATCCTGCACAAACGGCAACCAATCCTGCCAAGGCACCATTATGAACGAAACCAGGGTCTTTCTTGCCGACAACTAAAGCGGACAGAATACCGCCGACCATAGCCATAAGGCTATTCAGGGCAACAAGACCGCTTGCGGTGCTAACAGTCTGTGCGCTCATGACATTAAAGCCAAACCATCCGATACAGAGAATCCAGGAACCAAGCGCGAGAAAAGGAATATTGGATGGTGGAATTCCAAGCGGTGCGCCGTCTTTTCTATATCGTCCCATGCGGGCACCCAGAGTTACCACGGCACCGAGTGCAAGCCATCCTCCCATGGCGTGGACAACAATGGACCCCGCAAAATCATGAAATGGTGCGCCAAAATTATCAGCCATGAAAGTCTGAAAATCAAACAAACTACCCCAGACCATTCCCTCATATAGCGGATAAATAAGGCCGACGATGATGGCCGTTGCCAAAAGCTGCGGTTTAAAACGGCTGCGTTCGGCAATGCCGCCAGAAATAATTGCCGGTATTGCAGCGGCAAATGTCAGCAGAAAGAAAAATTTGACCAGATCATAGCCATTTCCGAGAAAAAGGGAATTTTCTGAAATACCGCTTATTTCCGCGGCATTGCCCAAAAATGAGACACCATAGGCAATATTGTAGCCAATAAAAAAATAAACGACGGTTGAGATAGCAAAGTCTGCGATGATTTTTACCAATGCATTAACCTGATTCTTCTTTCGTACACTTCCCACCTCAAGAAAGGCAAAACCTGCATGCATGGCAAATACGAGAATTGCCCCAATAAGAATAAAAAAAACGTCTGTTCCTGATTTTAATGTGTCCACAACTATTTCCTAACACTAAGTGTAATTGGTTCCTCAGTGCACTTACAAGAAGCATGCCAGAAACGTAACAGACTGATATAGAATGATTTTCTCTGATATTTGCATATTTAAAGAGGGATTTTCTGCCTAAAAATTAGACAATTGATATGATATTTCATATTTTGATTAAAAAATAGACAATAAAATCCTTTAAATCATTTCAAGATATTATTTGCCAGCCCATTGGGCCAGACTTATACTGCCCGGATTATGAACAAAAAAATTGCCGCTAAAAAAGTAGATATTATTATTTCCGGTGCCGGTGTTGTTGGAATGACACTTGCCTGCATTTTAGCGGATCAGGGGCTGGAAATTGCCCTTATTGATCCTTTGAATGTGAAAGTATCGCTTAATGATGAATTTGATGGACGTTCCTATGCGATATCCTATGCCCCTTATATGATGTTAAAAACGACTGGCCTTTGGGACAAGATTGGTTTTGCGGCACAGCCGATCAATGAAATCCATGTGACAGATGGTAATAGTCCGGTATTTCTGCATTTTGATCAAAAAGAGCTTGGTGACGGCCCGCTCGGCCAAATGGTTGAGGTTCGCCATATTCGTTCGGGTCTCTATGATGCGATAAAGGACCGCAAGAATATTAACCTTTTTTCCCCTGATCAGATTATTTCCAGTCAAACATTACCCGGTCATGTTGAAATTGACCTTAAAAGCGGTAAAAAACTGAATGCGACTTTACTTGTCGGGGCAGAAGGACGTGGATCAACCTTAAGACAACAAAAAGACATTAACATCCGGGTCTGGGATTATAAGCAGACAGGTATTGTAACCACTGTTGAGCATGAACTGGATCATCAGGGTATTGCCCATGAAAAATTCTTTCCATCGGGCCCTTTCGCCATATTGCCGCTAAAAAATAACCATTCATCAATCGTCTGGTGCGAACCGCCGGAGCGTGCGGAAACGATTATGGCTCTTTCGGAAAGAGCGTTTAATGCGGAGCTCGCAAAAAAATTCGGAACATTTCTCGGTACCGTAAAGTCGCTGGGGAAAAGATGGTCCTATCCACTAACCATGCAGCTTGCTGATGATTATATTGCCGAAAGATTTTGTCTGATCGGTGATGCCGTTCACGGCATTCATCCAATTGCGGGGCAAGGGTTTAATCTTGGCCTTCGGGATATAGCGGCACTGTCAGAAATATTAGTAGATGCCCATCGCTTAGGCGGGGACATTGGGTCTGAACTGGTGCTTGAGAGATATGTCCGCTGGCGGCGCACGGATAATAATATTCTGGCACTGGGTATGGATGGCCTGACACGGTTATTTTCAAATGATAATCCAATTATTAGATTAGGGCGACGTGCCGGGCTTGCCATTGTTGAGGAGGCACCCCCATTAAAGAAATTTTTTATGCGTCATGCCCGTGGTACGGTTGGAAAATTACCCAAGCTATTACGCGGAGAACCACTCTAAGAATTTCAGGATATTTATAATATTCTGGTTTTTAGTCCAGTTCCCGTGCTTCTTCGACAAGCATTATAGGAATGCCGTCCCTTACCGGGAAGGCCAGTTTTGCTTTTTTGCTGATCAGTTCCTGCGCTTTTTCATCATAGATAAGACTGCTTTTGGTAACGGGACAGGCAAGCACGTCAAGCAACCTGGGGTCCAGCTTTCCGTAATTGATTTTTTTATCTTTTGATCCATCCGTCATTGTTCGTGCCTTAATGTAAATTTTCTTCTGATGCTATATCATGTTGGAGCAGATTAAAATCAATAATTTTTATCATCAGTTTTGCCCGGTCTGTGAGGGTTGGTGTTTCAATAATTAACTGTTTCTCAGCAGAATCAAAAGGACATATCATCGCCATACTGTTAATAATTTCCTCATCACTGATGTCAGAAAAATCAGCAGGATTAATATCCATGCTGAAACGATTAAAATATTTTTTGAGTGAACTTAAATAGCGGGTTTTAAGCTCTTTTTCTGCAAGCGGTTTTTCGTTCCCATCATCTAAGAAATTTGCATTACTGATGCGCGCTTCCCTGTAGCTGTTCACCATTGGCAGTTCTTCTGAAATTTCAAAACGGCTGATACCATTCAGAATAACGAGATATTGATTTTCACCAATTGTCTCCATTTTTGTAATCAATCCGGCACAGCCTGTTTTATAAAGGGGCCGTCCTCTTTTGGCGGTACCGTATAGATCATTATTATCACGTGAGCTGGAAATTTTTGATCCTTTCGGCTGAATCATGCCAATAATCCCATCACTGTCGTGGGCCGCTTCCACCATTTCAATATATCTTGGCTCAAAAATATTGAGAGGGAGATACCCCTTTGGCAATAAAATTGCACCCGTTAAAGGAAAAAGAGGAATTATGTCCGGTAATTTTTTCATCATGATCAGGAAAAGAGCAGGCTAGAGAGCTTTCTTCTTGCGGCAATGGTAAAAGGATCCATAGGTCCGGCCACTTCGAAAAATTTAAGAAGCTGCTTCCTCGCGCCGTCATCCTGCCATTCTTTATCGGCTTTAAAGATATACAGAAGCTGGTCTGCCGCTTCATCTCGCTCTCCTCTTGCCCAAAGCTGTAGGGCAAGATCAAAACGGGCCTGATGATCATTGTCATCTTTATTAAGCGCATTTCTTAAAGTTTCTATATCATCAAGCCCATCAACCTGTGCTACGGTGTCCAGTGTGGCCTGAGCGGCACGGATTGCCGGATTATTCTTGTCGGGCGCTTCTGCCAATACATTTTTGGCATTTTCCAGATCACCAAGTTTAATAAAAACGGTGGCAAGTCCCGCGAGAGCCTCATTATTGGTTTCGTCCATTTGTACAATCTGGGAATAGGCGCCACCGGCCTCTTTTAAATTGCCTTCTGCTTCCTGAGCTTTGGCAAATTCAAGAAGCTGATCAATTTCGGATGGCCCCATATCAGGCGCTATTTTTTCTATAAAGGCTTTTAATTCTGTCTCGCTTTTTACACCTGCAAAAGCATCAACTGGCCTGCCACCGACAAATGCTACAACTGTGGGCACTGATCGGATTTGCATCTGTGCGGCAATTTCCTGTGCTTCATCAATATTAACCTTGGCGAGAATGACAGCACCATTTGCCTGCATGACCACTTTTTCGATAATTGGCCCCAATGTTTTGCAAGGCTCGCACCACGGTGCCCAGAAATCAACGATAACGGGAACGTCCATGGATTTTTCAATAACTTCGGAAACAAATCCAGGCATATCAACGTCAATAATATAGGGGGACGGGGTACCTTGTTGCTGCATATTTGTACTCTTTTATAGTTTGTCAAAGTCTAAAATGATTGGATTAAAGCCGAAATGCTCAATAAATTTTATCAGATCATCGCGGTGAATGGTTGTCGTTGCTTCATTATGAAGTGGATGATAATTAAGATATTCCTGCTCCAGCATGCCTTTATCAAGGATGACGATCAAGTCATTATTATCTACATTAATCAGGGAAAATGGTGTAACAGAGCCAGGTTTTATACCCAGCATGTCAATCATCCGTTCTGCACTGGCAAAACTTAAGCGCCCGACATTAAGGCTCTCACAATCAGAAAGCGCCTTCATATCCAGTCGCCTGTCCTCTGAAAGAACGGCAAGAATGAAATTATTTTTTTTGTCCTTCAGGAAAAGGCTTTTGCAATGTCCACCCGGTATTTCGCCGCGCAGTGATTGCGAGTCCTCGACTGTGTAAAGTGGCGGATGCTGATAAGTCGTGGTTTCAATATTCAGATTATCCAGTAATCTAAATAAATCATTTTCAGTTGCCACCATGTTAATACCTTGAATTTAAAAGCATGTTATCGACAGAATATATAACGTCAGTTTGCAGTGCCGCCAATGAATTTTTTTTGAAATTGCACTTGCAATTCGGGAATTGTTGCGTATATTCCCCTTCACAGACAACGATATCGTTGTTGGCATATCCTGGATATGCGGGCGTAGCTCAGTGGTAGAGCGTCACGTTGCCAACGTGAATGTCGAGAGTTCGAATCTCTTCGCCCGCTCCATTCTCATAAAATTATAGACAATAATTTCGGAAGTTACTTATCTTTTTAAAGATACATGGGACGACCAAGAATATTTTTAATATCCGGACGGTAGTTATTTATATCATAAAGATTTTCAACAATCAGTCCGGGCTGCTCAATAAGGACACTGTCATTGTTGGTTACCTCATAATTGCCGTCAATAATTGCAGTCATTTTACCGAAGGTTTTTTTCTCTATAAGCTGAATAGCCAGCGTGCCGAAGTTTTTGGCAATAAGTTTATCAAGGGCATCAGGCTCCCCACTTCTCAGAAGATAAGCAAGAGGTTGTGTCAGGACACTTGAGCTGTGATTTGAGCGTAAGTGGTTATAAATAATGTCCCCTATGCCTCCGAGTTTTTCGTTACCATAATGGTCTTTTAATCCCAGATAGACATTTTCTCCGCCTTTAAGTCTTACCCCTTCGGCAACAACAGCGATAGAGTAATTATCAGTGTTTTTTTTGCGGTCGGATATAATCAGGTCGCTAAAATGTTCAAGGTCAACGGATACTTCGGGAATAAGAACCCGGTCAGCGGCGGCAATATGGCCGGAAAGCAGAGCAGGTTCGCCGCTATGGCGACCGAAAAGCTCAATAATCGCTATGCGCTCGTGACTGGCGGCGGTCGTTTTTATTTTATTGATACTGTCAACACAGCGGGTGACGCAGGTGCTGAAGCCGATACAGTAATCGGTGCCGTTTACATCATTGTCCATGGTTTTCGGGATGCTGATGACGGGGAACTTCTGTTTGCTTAAATGTGCCGCGAATCTCAGCGATCCATCGCCACCGATCGGGATAAGCACATCAATTTCCATATGATCTAGTACTTTGAGAACATGGTCTGTGCAGTCAAATGTTCCTTCTTTGAATTTTGAGGCAGGGACATTGCCTTTTAAAAAGGAGGGAAGAAATTCTTCACCGATCTGGACCGGGTTAAATCGGGACGTGTGAAGAATGGTGCCGCCTATATTCTCAATGCCTCTCAAGTCTGAAGAATTGAGCGGTTTTGATAATAAATTATTTTCAGCCTCATTTCCTGCAGGGTTATAATCAAACAGCCCTTTCCAGCCCCGTTTGATGCCGATTGTCTGCCAACCATTTTTTTCAGCCCCTTCTACGATCGCTTTGATGCAAGCATTTAATCCCGGTACATCACCGCCGCTGGTTAAGATGCCTATTTTCATTATGTACTCCTAACTGAGCAGATTGTGTTTTTTAAGCTGATGCCTCAGCTGATGGTAACTTAGGCCAAGATATCCGGCTGTTCGGCGCTGGTTAAATTTATTGGCCTTTAGCGCGCTTTGCAATAAATCTTTCTCAAATTGATCGATGGTTTGCTGGAAATCGCGTGGCTCCTGCTCTGATTGTTTTTGTTGTGACTTTATCAAAATGTCTGATTGTATTTCTTTTTGCTTGTTCGAGAGTGGACGGTATGGAGAGCTGAAAGGATCAAGAATAATCTGACCTACGGGCTCATTTTCATCATCAGCATAATATACCGCCCGCTCAACAACATTTTTAAGCTCACGGATATTGCCGGGCCAATCATAAGCCATCATTTGATCCGTTATGTCAGAAGAAAATCCTGGGAAGCTTGGCCAGCCCCGCTCCTGAGCTATTTTCCTGGCAAAATACTGGGCCAAAATCATAATATCATCCTTACGCGCCCGGAGGGGTGGTAGCGTGATGACATCCAGCGCGAGTCGGTCCAGTAAATCATGACGAAAGCCACCAAGCTCAGCGGCCGTCGGCAGATCAATATTGGTTGCGCCTATTATTCTTACGTCTGTCGAGAGGGTCTTATTGCTGCCCAGCCGCTGAAATGTGCCATATTCCGTAATACGCAGAATTTTTTCCTGCGCGGAAAGTGATGTGGTGGCAATTTCATCAAGAAATAATGTGCCGCCATCGGCTTCTTCAAAGCGACCAATCCGTTTGCCGGCTGCTCCGGTAAAAGAACCGGCCTCATGGCCAAACAGCTCGGATTCCAGTAAAGTGTCTGGTAAGGCGGCACAGTTAACCTGAACAAATTTCTGTTCCCAGCGCGGTGATAAAAAATGCAGACGGGAGGCAATAAGCTCCTTTCCGGTGCCGCGCTCACCGATCACCAATACGGCACGGTCATGGCTGGCAGCCCGGCTGGTTTGCTCAATAATTTCAAGAAAAGCGGCGCTCTCCCCGATGATAATTTGTTGTGGATGATCCATATGAAAAAATTTATCAATAAATAATAAAAAATGCCAATAAATAATAAAAATTACTAAATTATTTTCATCTGTAAAATTCACGATAATACAAAAAATCATTATTAAACAAAGGCTTATGGAAAAATATAAAAACTGGCACGCCCTGTGCAGTAGAGGATGTGAAGGCCCAGGTAGGGGCAATTTAATTTTGGAGATATAAAATGGGCATTTTTACCCGCCTAACCGACATAATCAATTCAAACATTTCGCATATCCTTGATAAAGCTGAAGACCCGGCCAAAATGATTCGCATGATGATACAGGAAATGGAAGACACGCTTGTTGAAGTTCGTTCTTCTGCCGCCCGTGTCATTGCTGACCGCAAGGAAATTGACCGTCATATTGACCGTTTAAACAAAGTGCAGGACGATTGGTATGCCAAAGCGGAACTTGCTCTAAGTAAAGGAAGAGAGGATTTAGCAAATGCAGCACTCGTTGAAAAAGCAAAATTGGTGGACATCGTTCTGGAACTGGAGCAGGACCGCGCTCCTTTAGAAGAGGCTCTCGCCAAATATGAAGCGGATATTATTTCGCTAGAAGCAAAAATCAAAGAAGCAAAACAAAAACAGAAATCACTGGTTGAAAGACAAAATTCTGCAACCACTCAGCTTCGTGTTCGGTCCAAACTATATGACAACCGCATCGAAAATATTATGAACCGATTTTCATTAATGGAAAAACGGGTTGAAGAAACGGAAAGTCTTGTTGAAGCGTCAGAGCTTGGCCGTGAAAAAACCCTGCATGAAGAATTCGTGGATTTGAAAGCCAATGAAGCGGTTGCAGATGAGCTCGCTGAACTAAAGGAAAGACTGGCCAAAAAACAATCCAAGGCTGCAAAAAAATAATTATGGGTGTATCCTGAAATAAAGCAGGATTTGGAAAGGATAAACAATGACAGAAGTTGTCGCAATTGTATTCATGGCAGTAGTCGCGCCACTTTGGATACTTCTTCACTATATTACAAGGTGGAAATCCACAAAAACCATATCAAATGAGGATGAGAATATCCTGGGTGAATTATGGGAAAGCGCGGAGAGGATTGAAAGCCGGCTTAACAATATTGAACGGATTCTGGATATAGAATCCCCTGATTGGAGGAAAAAATAATGTATAGACATCCCCATACTCCCCCATATAAAAAACTCTATCTTGATAAAAAGAATGCTAAAATTTCAGGGGTTTGTGCTGGCCTCGGTGATTATTTTGGGATTAAACCTAAAATTTTGCGTATTGCTGCCATTCTAGGCTCAATCTTCTTTGGCTTCGTCTTTTTTGTAATTGGATATGTCTTGCTGGCTTACTTCCTCGATGAAAAGCCGGAAGATATCTACGAAAGTAAGAAAGAAAGCGATTTCTGGAATTCGGTCAGAACAGAGCCTTCAAATACTGTACGTGATATTCGTTACAAATTTAGGGATATTGAGCGCCGGTTGCGCGCAGCAGAAGCACATGTCACTTCATCACAATATAATCTGAGCCGAGAAATAGATAATCTGGATAAATAAAAAACAGGTATAAGCTTATGGAAATCCTCGTCACACCTATTTCAGAAAACCCCTCCCGCGGCATATTAAAATTCGGATCAAAAACCTATCGCTGTGCGCTTGGCAAAGGGGGGATCGCCAATGAAAAAAAAGAAGGGGATAATAAAAGTCCTACAGGCAGGTTTGAGCTTCGAAGCATTTATTATCGCTATGATAAATTGCGTCAGCCCATTTACAGCAAAGTGCCGCTATTTGCGACACTCAGAGAAGATGGATGGTGTGACGACCCCAATGATAAAGCCTATAACCAGTCCGTGATGCTACCCTATCATGCCAGTGCCGAAAGTTTGTGGCGGGATGACGATCTTTATGATGTCCTTGTGGTGCTTGGCTATAACGATGCACCAGTGGTTCCAGGAAAAGGCAGTGCCATATTTATGCATGTGGCTAGGGACCTGGATGATGATGATTATGTCGGTACAGAGGGATGTGTATCATTGAAAAAATCAGACTTGCTGGAAATTCTTCCCCATTTGACACCGGATACTTTACTGGAGATAACCAGAAACTAAACCCGCTTAAAACTTTTCTCTTTTATCATAGGTAAATTCAGGTATCTGTGTAATCGCGGTGATTTTAAAGCCACGATTACGTGGATATTTTGAGCGGATTTTTTTAATGACACTGCGAACATTAAGGGCGGGTAACTCGATATAGCGGCTGTCTGCCCAACCATCATCCCACCTAGGATGGGACTCGTCAAATTCTACCAATTTGCGGACTTCGGTATTATACATGACGACTTCATAGATATTGGTGTTTCTCAACTCGCTGAAATTTTTACGGTTTTCTTTAGTCATGATGTGATTATCGTTTCGGCAGTTAAATCGCTTCTGATACGTCACCAAGAACAAACCCCAGTTTTTCTGGATGTTTGCGACGACAAATATTCAGGGCTTCTTCTGCTGTATGGGCATAAATAGTAATTAAATGCGTATCAGCCCAGCTAGCTTCAAAGCTAGGATGATTTTGCCGGTTACGAACGGCCAGGCGTACCTCATTATTGTAAACCGGTATTTCATAACTTTTTTTCATATTTTAACTCTAATTCATGGTATTTTTTAATAACTTTTCAGTTAATACACTATATAAGTTATTAAATGTATAACGAGAGACAGATTTTTGAGTAATTTTTTATGATTAATTCGACTTTAGACCCGTACACAAGATACCATGAAATGCTAGAAAACGGGCAATTGAAAGAAGATGGAAATCAGGCAAGAGTTGTTGACAAATTTCAAAATCTATTCCTCAGTCTAAAAAATAATAATCCTGCTCAAAATGAAAATATTTTGAGCAGGATGTTTCTTAAGAAAAAAATAATCGAAAAGCCAAAAGGATTATATATATACGGCAGCGTTGGCAGGGGGAAATCCATGTTGATGGATCTGTTTTTTGATCTGGCTCCTATATTGAATAAACGCAGGGTTCATTTTCACGCTTTTATGATTGAAATACATAAGGAAATTCATGCGTGGCGTTATATGGACAAGGAAAACCGAATTAAGAAGTTTGGTACATCAGCAGATGATCCGATCCCTCCGTTGGCAGAAAATATTGCAAGAAAAAGCAAACTCCTGTGCTTTGATGAATTTCAGGTGACCGACGTGACGGATGCAATGATTCTGGGTCGGTTGTTCAGATCTTTACTCAATCTTGGTGTGATACTGGTACTGACCTCAAACAGAGCACCGGATGAATTATATAAGAATGGCCTTAACCGGGAACTTTTCCTGCCAACAATAAAAATGATCAAGGAAGAACTTGACGTTGTTGCTCTTGACGGACCCACTGATTACCGGCTGGAGCGAATGAAAGGCATGGAAGTATACCATCATCCGCTTGGTGAAGTAGCAACAAAAGCCTTGTCGGAGGCATTCTGGCGGCTTACGGACCATGAAGTTGATGATCGCACCGAAGTTGGCCCTGATGATATTGAAGTTCAGGGACGTATTCTCCATATTCCTGTGGCTTCCCGCGGGGTCGCGGTTGTGTCCTTTAAAAAAATATGTGGTGCAGCGCTTGGATCTGCCGATTATCTGGCCATGGCCTGGAAATATCACACCATTATTATGGTTGGGATACCAAAACTCGGACCCGAAAACAGAAATGAAGCAAAACGATTTACCACTTTCATTGACGCATTATATGAAAATAATGTCAAATTTCTTTGCTGTGCGGCGGTGGCCCCGGAAGATCTGTATGAAGAGGGGCATGGCCATTTTGAATTTCAAAGAACCGTATCAAGACTAATGGAAATGCAGTCAAAAGAGTATCTGGCTAAGGGGCATGCCGTTTGATAAGGCCATAATAGATCGCTATACAAAGCAATATTGACAACTATATTGACAAATAATTGAAAAATATGTGTATTTTTATATAGAAACTGTTGCGTAACGACCATTTTCGCGCTACATCGGGAACAATGATTTTATTTTAATCTCGGGACCCGGAAAATATCTTAATAATATGATATGAGCATATTAAGAATTATTCTGAAACCCTTCAAAATTTCTAGGAGTAAATATAATATGGCACGTAAGAAAATTGCGCTCATTGGTGGCGGTCAAATCGGCGGTACTTTGGCACATCTCGCCGGACTAAAAGGTCTGGGTGATGTTGTTATTTTTGATATTGCAGATGGACTTCCGCAGGGTAAAGCTCTCGATATCGCACAATCCTCAACTGTTGAAGGCTATGATGCCCGCATTTCCGGCACAGCGGATTATGCTGATATTGCCGGTGCCGATGTTGTTATTGTTACTGCCGGTGTCGCCCGCAAGCCTGGTATGAGCCGTGATGATCTGCTTGGCATTAACTGTAAAGTGATGAAATCAGTGGGTGAAGGCATCCGCGATCATGCACCAAATGCATTTGTCATTTGTATCACCAACCCACTTGATGTGATGGTTTGGGCTTTACAGAAATATTCAGGACTTCCAGCAAATAAAGTTGTAGGAATGGCTGGCGTGCTGGATAGTGCACGATTTACTCTATTTCTTGCTGAAGAATTCAATGTTTCCGTCGAAGATGTGAATGCTTTTGTTCTTGGCGGCCATGGAGATACCATGGTGCCACTACCACGCTATTCAACAGTCGCGGGAATTCCGATCCCTGATCTTGTCAATATGGGATGGACGACAAATGAAAAGCTTGAAAAAATAATTCAGCGTACCCGTGATGGCGGCGCGGAAATTGTTGCTCTTCTTAAAACAGGGTCGGCCTATTATGCGCCGGCAACTTCTGCGATTGCGATGGCAGAAAGTTATCTTGGTGACAAACGTCGTCTTCTGCCATGTGCTGTGGCGCTTAATGGCGAGTATGGTCAATCTGATATGTATGTCGGCGTGCCATGTATTATTGGTGAGAACGGGGTCGAAAAGATTGTTGAGATTGCTCTGAATAAGGAAGAAAAAGCCGGCTTTGATCATAGTGTGGCCGCTGTCAAAGGACTGATGGAAGCCGTGGTTGCCATTGATCCTTCACTGGGTAACTAATCAGAAAATATAAAGAATAAGGGTTTTCTTAATCCTTATTCTTTATGACGTATAAACGAAAAACTAGCGGGAAAAAGGTATAGACCTATGAATATTCATGAATATCAGGCGAAAGAACTGCTTCGGCAGTATGGTGCACCGGTACTTGACGGTGGCATCGCCTATACAGCGAAAGAGGCAGAGCAGGTTGCCAAGGATCTTGGTGGACCGGTATGGGTGGTAAAGGCCCAAATCCATGCAGGCGGACGTGGTAAAGGCGGCGGTGTAAAAGTCGTAAAATCTGTTGAAGAAGTGAAACAGGTTGCTTCGCATATGATAGGAATGAATCTGGTAACCCATCAAACTGGCCCTGCCGGCAAACAGGTCAATCAGGTTTATATTGAAGACGGGTGTGCGATTGCAAATGAGCTTTATATCAGTCTTCTGGTTGACCGCGAAAGCAGCCGCGTCGCTATTATTGCCTCGTCAGAAGGTGGTATGGATATTGAAGAAGTGGCAGCAAAGACGCCTGAAAAAATCATTACGGTAACGATTGATCCTGCAACCGGACTATCCGGCTTTCATTGCCGGAAAGTGGCCTATGCAATTGGGTTAACAGGTAAAGCGGCCAGTGCCGCTGTAAAAGTGATCGCATCTCTATATAAAACATTTATAGAAAAAGATGCCTCAATGCTTGAGATTAATCCGCTTGTTGTCACAAAAGATGACGAAATCGTCATTCTTGACGCAAAGATGGGATTTGATGGCAATTCACTCTTCAGACATAAGGATGTGGTTGAGCTTCGTGACCCGACAGAAGAAGACCCAATGGAGCTAGAAGCAGCAAAACATGAACTGAGCTACATTAAGCTTGATGGCAGCATTGGCTGTATGGTCAATGGCGCCGGGCTTGCCATGGCCACAATGGATATCATCAAATTAAAGGGCGGATCTCCGGCAAACTTCCTGGACGTTGGCGGTGGAGCAACCAGAGAACGGGTTACCGAAGCGTTCAAAATTATCCTGAGTGATCCGGCTGTTGAGGGAATTCTTGTTAATATCTTTGGCGGTATCATGCGCTGTGATGTGATTGCAGAAGGTGTGATCGCTGCTGCCAAGGAACTTTCACTGAATGTGCCGCTCGTTGTGCGTCTGGAAGGAACTAACGTAGAAAAAGGCAAGGAGATTATGAATAATTCCGGTCTGAATATTATAGCGGCATCTGATCTTGGTGATGCTGCAGCTAAAATTGTAAAAGCTGTAGGGGAGGCAAGCTAATGTCTATTTTCGTAAATTCACAAACAAAAGTAATCTGTCAGGGATTCACCGGAGCACAAGGTACTTTCCATTCTGAGCAGGCCATTGCCTATGGTACTAAAATGGTTGGCGGTGTCACACCCGGTAAAGGTGGCACTAAACATCTTGATCTTCCGGTCTTTAACACTGTTGAAGAGGCTGTGCATAAAACAGAGGCCAATGCCTCCGTCATATATGTACCACCTCCTTTTGCAGCAGATGCTATATTAGAAGCAATTGATGCCAAGGTTGAGCTGATTGTCTGTATTACAGAAGGTATTCCCGTACTTGATATGGTCAAAGTGAAGCGCGCTCTACAGGGCTCGAGTTCCCGCCTGATCGGTCCCAACTGCCCGGGTGTCATCACACCTGGTGAATGTAAAATCGGGATTATGCCAGGCCATATTCATATGAGAGGATCAGTTGGCTGTGTTTCAAGGTCAGGTACTCTGACTTATGAAGCTGTGCATCAGACAACTGTCGCGGGTCTTGGTCAGACCACCTGTGTTGGTATTGGCGGTGATCCTGTAAATGGCACAAACTTTATTGATGTTCTTGATGGCTTCCTTCATGATGATGAGACACAGTCAATTATCATGATTGGTGAAATTGGCGGTTCAGCAGAGGAAGATGCTGCGGAATTCCTTAAATCCCATAAAATCAAGAAGCCGGTAGTAGGCTTTATTGCCGGGCGGACGGCCCCTCCAGGACGGACAATGGGTCATGCCGGGGCGATTGTTTCAGGTGGCAAAGGCGGAGCAGAAGACAAGATTGAGGCAATGAAAAGTGCTGGCATCGTCATTTCAGATAGTCCATCTGAACTCGGTACGACAATGTTAAAGGTCTTAAAGGGTTAAACGTTTATCAATCCTTTAAGAGTAAAAGTTGATCCAACGGTTTGATTATTAAAACAGGCTCGAATAAAATGAGTATAGAAACCAAAGAAAATCTTTTTAACGGCGCCAGTGGTGCATTTGTTGAAGAATTATTTGCCAGATATTCCCGTGATCCATCCTCTGTGGATCCTTCATGGCAGGCTTATTTTGAAGAACTGGCTGATGATGCCCGTCTTCTAATGGGTGCGGGTAAGGAAAAACCGGGTGCATCATGGACGCGGAAGGACTGGCCTTATAATGAAAATGATGACCTGACAGATGCGCTTAACCCGGGTTATGAAGCAAAGGTTGAAAATAAGAAGGGCAAATCGACGGCTTCTGAAGCTGATATCAGGAAAGCGACGCTTGATTCAATCCGCTGCTTAATGATGATCCGCACTTACCGGGTTCGCGGACACCTGCATGCAAATCTTGACCCTCTCGGGCTTACTGAAAAACCATATCATTCTGAACTTGATCCACAAACTTACGGATTTGGCGAAGGTGATCTGGACCGTGACATTTTCCTGGATAATGTATTGGGGCTTGAAACAGCCACTGTCAGGGAAGTCATGGCAATTCTGGCAAGAACTTATTGTTCAACATTTGGTGTTGAATTTATGCATATTAACAGTGCTGAAGAGAAAAGCTGGATTTTGAAACGTATTGAGGGCCGAGACAAGGAAATACATTTCACCAATGAAGGCAAGCTTGCAATCTTGCAGAAACTGACAGAAGCAGAGGGTTATGAAGGCTACCTTGCCAAGAAATATGTTGGCACAAAAAGATTTGGTCTTGATGGTGCTGAAACGCTAATTCCGGCATTGGAAGCTGTCATTAAAACAGGTGGACATATCGGTATTAAGGAAATTGTTATCGGTATGCCACACCGTGGCCGGTTAAATGTTCTGACTAATGTGATGAGTAAACCTTTCAAGGCAATTTTCCATGAGTTTCATGGAGGGTCATCAACGCCGGATGAAATCGAAGGATCAGGCGATGTTAAATACCATTTGGGGGCATCTTCGGATCGCTCATTTGATGGTAATGACGTGCATCTGTCACTTACCGCCAACCCGTCTCACCTTGAAGCGGTGAACCCGGTTGCTCTTGGAAAAACAAGAGCCAAACTCATGCAGCGCGGCGATAAATCCGGCTCAAGTGTTCTGACACTTTTACTTCATGGTGATGCCGCCTTTTCCGGTCAGGGAATTGTCGCTGAAGGTTTCGCACTCAGTGACCTGCGCGGGTATCATACTGGTGGTACAATTCATGTGGTGGTCAATAACCAGATCGGTTTTACCACATCACCACATTATTCGCGTTCCTCACCCTATCCTTCAGATATGGCCAAAGCAATTCAGGCACCGGTATTTCATGTGAATGGCGATGATCCGGAAGCGGTTGTTTTTGCCATGAAACTGGCAACTGAATACAGACAAACATTCAAAAAAGATGTGGTCGTTGATATGTTCTGTTACCGTCGGTTTGGTCATAATGAAGGCGACGAGCCGTCCTTTACACAGCCACTGATGTATAAACGGATAAAAAATCATCCGACAACACGTGAAATTTATGCTGAAAGATTATTTCGTGAAGGACTACTGACCGCATCCGAGGCCGATCAGATGGTCAAAGATTTTCATAGTTTTCTGGATGTGGAATTTGAAGCCGCTAAAAATTATAAGCCTGTTAAGGCTGACTGGTTTGCCGGTAGCTGGACCGGTCTTGAACGTCCGGATGCCGATATCCGCCGTGGCAGCAAAACAGGGGTTAATATTGAAGATCTTAAGGATCTTGGTCATTTACTGACGACAGTTCCCGATGGATTTAAAATTCACAGAACGTTGCAACGCACTCTTGAAGCAAAAGCACAAATGTTTGAAACTGGTGAGAATTTTGACTGGGCAACAGCAGAGGCGCTTGCCTTTGGTACGCTGATCCGTGAAGGTCACCGCGTTCGCCTGTCCGGTCAGGACAGTCAACGTGGGACTTTCTCGCAGCGACATAGTGTATTTGTTGATCAGGAAACGGAAGAACGTTATGCACCGCTGGCCCATGCCGGTCAGGGGCCGGATGCTCATGCCACTTATGAAGTAATTGATAGTGCCCTTTCTGAAGAAGCAGTGCTCGGATTTGAATATGGATATACTTTGGCTGAGCCAAATGCCCTTGTGATCTGGGAAGCGCAGTTTGGTGATTTTGCCAATGGCGCCCAAATGCTTTTTGACCAGTTTATATCCAGTGGTGAAAGCAAATGGTTGCGCTTCAGTGGCCTTGTCGTCTGCCTTCCGCATGGCTATGAAGGTCAGGGTCCGGAACATTCATCGGCCCGTCTTGAACGGTATCTTCAGCTTTGCGCAGAAGACAATATGCAGGTGGTTAACTGTACAACGCCCGCTAACTATTATCATGTGCTCAGACGTCAGATGAAGCGTAAGTTCCGCAAGCCTCTGATCATTATGACACCGAAATCATTGCTTAGACATAAACTGGCGACTTCAAAAATAGAAGATATGGGTGCCGGATCAGAATTTCATAGAGTTTTATGGGATGATGCAGAATCAGATCCACATAAAACAATTGAGATCAACAAGCCAAACGGGATCAAACGCCTTATTCTCTGTACAGGTAAAGTCTATTATGACCTGATGGCTGAACGTGATATCCGAGAGCAGAAAGATACATATATTATGCGTATTGAACAGCTCTATCCATTCCCGGCCGAGGCTCTAACCAAGGAAATCAAAAGATTTAAAAATCTTGAAGCCGTGGTCTGGTGTCAGGAAGAACCCAAAAATATGGGTGCCTGGAGCTTTATTGATCCACTAATAGAAGACGTTCTTACCAATGTTGGTGGTAAGGTGAAACGGCCGGCTTATGCCGGACGTAAGGAAGCGGCCTCTCCAGCAACAGGGTTGATGGAAAGACATAAAAAGCAGCAAGCGGATCTGATTGATCAGGCTTTAACAATTAAGAAAAGATAAGAACAATAAGGAGTTGGTCATATGACCGTCGAAATCCAAGTGCCGGTACTCGGCGAATCAGTATCTGAAGCAACTGTTGGAAAATGGTATAAAGCCGTTGGTGATGCAGTTGCCGTTGACGAAGTTGTTTGCGAACTTGAAACAGACAAGGTTGCCCTTGAAGTGACTGCATCTGTTGCAGGGGCTCTTTCTGAAATAGTCGCAAAAGAAGGAGATAATGTGGAAGTCGGAGCAATTCTTGGCAAAATCGATGAAACGGCTCAGGGTAAGGCGGCTGATAAACCAGCTGCTGCAGATACGCCCGCCAAAGAAGAAAAGCCAGCCGCCAAGGCTGAAGCGGCTCCAGTGGCAGTCGCGGCGTCCGCTAAATCTGGGACTAATGCAAGACCGGCAGCGGCAAAGCTGGCTGCTGAAAAAGGGATTGACGTTTCCAAAATTGCAGGAACAGGTGCTGGCGGAGCAGTGACCAAAGCAGATGTGCTTGCACATATTTCAGGCGGACCGGCACCGGCAGTTCAATCCACTACTCCGGCAGCAGAAGTTGTTGCGGCACCACAGGAAGAGGTGGTTCCAATGACCCGTCTGCGCCGCACAATTGCCAAGCGTCTTAAAGATGCACAAAATACTGCGGCTATGCTGACCACTTATAATGAAGTGGATATGACGGCTGTTATGAACCTTCGCAAACAATATCAGGAAACTTTTGAAAAGAAACATGGGTGCCGACTTGGCTTTATGTCTTTCTTTGCGAAAGCCTGTACCGCAGCGCTGAAGGAAATTCCGGAAGTAAACGCGGAAATCCGCGAAGACAGTATTGTCTATAAAAACTATTATAATATTGGTGTTGCGGCGAGCACGCCAGCAGGCCTGGTTGTTCCGGTTGTTCGTAACTGCGAGAAGCTTGGTTTTGCGGATATTGAAAAAGAAATCAGTCGCCTTGGCGGACTTGCCCGTGATGGGAAACTTGCGATGGAAGATATGATGGGTGGAACATTCACTATTTCAAATGGCGGTGTGTTCGG
Source organism: Emcibacteraceae bacterium (assembly GCA_041396985.1). Taxonomy (NCBI): domain Bacteria; kingdom Pseudomonadati; phylum Pseudomonadota; class Alphaproteobacteria; order Emcibacterales; family Emcibacteraceae; species Emcibacteraceae bacterium. Next base: position 114,813 of record JAWKXO010000002.1, on the reverse strand, counting down.
CTCTCTTCTTTCATCACCGATTTTGAATGCACCGCAATCCGGTATTCTGGGAATGCACACTATTCAAAAACGGCCCGTTGTTGTGAATGATCAGATTGTCATCCGTCCGATGATGTATCTGTCCCTTAGCTATGATCACAGGATTGTTGATGGTAAAGGGGCGGTGACGTTCCTGGTGCGGGTCAAAGAAAATCTGGAAGATCCACAGCGTCTGGTTCTTGATCTTTAATTGAATGAAAATGGAAGTTCATTATGAGTGATAAATATGATGTCGTTATCATCGGCGGTGGACCCGGCGGTTATGTTGCAGCAATCAGAGCAGCTCAGCTGGGACTAAAAACGGCCTGCGTGGAAATGCGTGGTGCCCTAGGCGGAACATGCCTGAATGTTGGCTGTATTCCGTCAAAAGCGTTACTGCATGCATCAGAGCTTTATGACGAAGCCAATGGCGGGATGGAAAAATACGGAATTTCAACAGGGAAGCTTTCTATCGATATTGCCAAATTAATGAAGCACAAAGACGGGGTTGTCAGCGATCTGACCGGCGGCATTGAATTTTTGTTTAAAAAGAATAAAGTTGATTATGTAAAAGGTCGTGGCAAAATTGCCGGTGCCGGCAAAGTTGATGTTGAGCTTAATGACGGTGGCAACCAGACGTTAGAGACTAAAAATATTGTCATTGCCACCGGATCTGATGTTGCGGGTCTTCCCGGTATTAAAATTGATGAAAAAATTGTTGTTTCCTCAACCGGGGCATTAAGCCTGCCAAAGGTGCCAAAACACCTGGTCGTGATTGGTGGTGGTGTAATTGGGCTTGAGCTGGGATCCGTTTGGAAAAGACTTGGTGCGGAAGTGACTGTTGTTGAATTTATGGACCGCATCACGCCGGAAATGGACGGCGAAGTTTCAAAAACTTTTGCCAGAATTCTTAAAAAACAGGGTTTTAGCTTTAAACTTAAATCAAAAGTGACCGCTGTTAAGACGACCAAAACGGGTGCTACGGTAACCGTTGAACCGGCAGCGGGTGGTGATGCAGAAACAATAAAAGCGGATGCCGTCCTGGTTTCTGTTGGACGTCGCCCTTATACAGAGGGACTTGGTCTTGAAGAAGCCGGCATTAAAATGACCGATCGCGGTCAGGTGGATATTAATGATCATTTTGAAACAAATGTTCCGGGAATATATGCCATTGGGGATGTGGTGCGCGGTGCAATGCTGGCCCATAAGGCCGAAGATGAAGGCATTGCGGTTGCGGAAACCATTGCCGGTTTTGCCGGACATGTTAATTATGATGCCATCCCAGGCGTGATTTATACAATGCCGGAAGTGGCCAGTGTCGGTAAAACCGAGGAACAGCTTAAGGATGCCGGTATAGCTTATAATGTTGGCAAGTTTCCGTTTACCGCCAACAGCCGGGCTAAAGCAAACAGCCAGACTGATGGTTTTGTAAAAATTCTCTCATCTCAGGATACGGATAAAGTGCTTGGTGCCCATATCATCGGAGCGGATGCTGGCAATATGATTGCCGAAGTGACTCTGGCCATTGAAAAAGGCCTGACCGCAGAGGATATCGCCTATACGTGTCACGCACACCCGACCGAATCTGAGGCGGTTAAGGAAGCGGCAATGGCAGCGGGCGGATCTCCTATTCATATGTAGGAATTCCGGAATTCAGAAATTGTAATAAAGGCGGCCTATGTGCCGCCTTTATTATTCTCAGAAATAATATTATTTATCGCAGGCGCAGTCTTCGTTCGGCGGCCTCAATAATCTTTGCCAGAAGATCAGAATAGGATAGTCCTGCGAAGGAAGCCATCAGGTTTAATTTTCCGTCCCAGCACCATCCCGGGTTTGGGTTTGCTTCAAGAAGCTTTAAAGTGCCATCGGCATCAGCACGGAAATCAAAACGCGCATAATCCCGGCATCCAAGCCTTTCAAACAATATGCTGGACCAGTTAATCAGGTTGCGCTGGCTTTCTTCGTCAAGCTCAGCTTTTTTATAGCTTATCTCGCTCCAGTAAGGAGAGTTTGGATCCCATTTTGACTCGTATCCGAGGATTTTAGGAAGTCCTTCATCAAGCTTGCTGTAATCCACCTCAAGAACGGGTAGCGGGTTCAAGCCCAGGCTCGGATTGCCAACCAGACCAACGCTGAATTCCCGCCCTGTAAGGAATTCCTGTACCAGAATAGACGTTCTTGGCAACTGTTCTCTAAGACCGGCAATATATTCAATGGCCTCTTCGGCAGAATGCACAACAGCTTTAGATGTAATGCCGATGCTGCTGTCCCCTTCGCAGGGTTTAATGAGAGCTGGCAGGATTGAGGGTATAGTGACCATTTGATCATCAGGACCAAAATATGTCTCGAGTGGCACAGGAATATCACAAGACATGGCAATTGACCTTACAATGGCCTTGTTATAACAGATAACCAGGGATTGCGGGTTGGCACCGGTATAGGAAATACCCTGCATTTCCAGAAATGCGGGAACATGCATTTCCATAGTGGCATTATTCATAAAGCCTTCATCACACAAATTTAATACAAAATCAGATTTGATTTTATTGAGAGATTGTACCAATGTGGCATGGCTATCTATATAGTGGAACTTATACCCATCCAGCTCAGCAAGTGCAGATTTTAATTTATTAATAGTGGCAATATCTTCTTCATTGAACTTTCCACCAAGTTTGACTGTATCCGGAAGACTTGGGTCTCCCATGAGAACAGAAATATTTCTTAGCGGGCGTGACTTATCTGCCACTTGCTGGCTTTTTACAGGGCCAAGAGCCGTAATTAAATTGCGGCGGGCCATCATGCCAAGATCTTCATGACGTGTTGAGTCCGGTTCAATCTCAGCATGGTGCTGGATATCTTTAAAGCCGACTTTTTCGAGTAATTGGGTAATGCGTACTTTCGAATAAAGACGTTCTGCATAAAACTGGTCGGCAATCACGCCGTGTTCAGCATGAACTATAACTTCTCTTGAAATTAGTCTGTCACCATCCTGGGATAAAGATCTTTCACGACAGACAAACTGATTTTTATCTATCCATTCCCAGGAGCGGGGCTCAAAATGCTTTCGCATCCAGTCGCCATCGGTTAAATCAAGCGCCAGTTTGCCCTCTGATTTCAAAACTTTTTTAACAGCATTTAAGACGGCAACATCATCCTCTTCATTGTCAAAGTACCCAAATGAGTTGCCCATCATTATCACGCAGTCCTGGGAATTGGATGAAAGTGAAAAATGTCTGGCGTCCCCTTCCTTAAACTGAATTTTCAAAAAGGCTGCTTTTGCCCTGCGTCGGGCAAGCCGGATCAGGTAACCGGATCTGTCAATACCGGTTAGAAAATTGTAGCCTCTATTTGCCAACTCAATCGTATGACGTCCCTGACCGCAGCAAAGGTCAAGAATATGATCATTTTTCTTAAGATCCAATGCACTGATAATTCTATCCACTTCATGTTTTGTAATGTCGCTATTTTCAACGACATCACCGTCAGTGTCTAAATAGACAGCGTTAAATAAAGTGCGCCACCAGTCTACGGGCAGATGGCGTTCAAGATCCGGCAAAGGGCCTAAGGTACGTTGAGTTGGATTTTTATCCTGTGATGATGACATCAGTTTGTTCCTGAAGATTAATTTAAGTTTATGTGAGGCTATTAGTTTAGCCTATTTTTTTGCCCTTTTACACTCTTTATATTATTTGAAAAGCGCATAATTTTAATGATTAATATGCAATAATTAAATGAATGAATATCAACGGATATTTTGAAAACCTGAGAGAATATAATCTATACAAAAAAGGATATGACCTAAGCATCTATTTATATTCTAAATATAATTTATGTGAAATATTCGATAGTCAAATGTTATATTTTGGATATTATTTCATTTGAGATTAACAAGGAGTCGTTTTGGAGAGGACGATGAAACAAAAGAAATACAGTAAACATTCAGAATCATATCCGCGTAAAAAATTGGATTCATATGATTATGACGACTTTGATGACGACTACTATGAAGATGTGGTGCAAGATAGAAAAAATAGTCAATCCAAACGTCATCGCCCACCCAGAAGAAATGCCCGACATGATCGTGCATTTAACGATTATGGAAAAGACTATTAAAAATTAAGCAAGTTCACAAACTTACGGGAAATTCAAGCCGTTCATTTATACCTGATATTGATCTATCCGAGGTATTTTTGAGCGGTTTGTTTTATTGGATTTAAGGCTATTGCTTATTTCTTTGCTGATGGGTGGGCGTTATTATAAACATCCATCAGATAAGCTGTGTCCACATCTGTGTAATGTTGCGTCGTGCTAAGATCGGCATGACCAAGCAGCTCCTGTATAGTGCGTAAATCACCACCGGCACTGAGCAGATGAGTGGCGAAGCTGTGCCTTAAAGCATGGGGCGTCGCCGTTGAGGGAAGACCCAGAGCAATGCGAACCTTTTGCATGGCAAGCTGAACATTCCTCGCATTGAGCCTTTTTCCCTGAACGCCAATAAAAAGTGGCTCACCAGGTTTTATATCTTTTGGGCATGCCGCAAGATATTGATCGACAGACTGGGTAACAATGGGGAGAAGCGGGACTAGTCTTTCCTTATTGCGTTTGCCCCGCACTGTCATAATATCTTTCCTGTCCAGATCTCCCATATTCAGACTTAAGGCCTCTGCCACCCGCAATCCACAGCCATAGAGCAGGGTCAGAATTGCAATATCCCTAAGTGCCACCCAGTCATTGGTAGCCGGTGATGCAAAATCGCCGACATCATTGATAACCCGTTTTGCCGCCGTTTCACTTATAGGACGCGGCAGGCGTTTTTTGAGTTTTGGGCTACTGACAGCATCAATGGCATCATTTTTTAGAATTTTATTTCGGCGCAGAAATTTATAAAATGCGCGCACAGCACTGAACGACCTTGCCATGCTTGCCGGGGTCAGTCCATCGCGCCGGCGCGAAGCAAGGTAACTTCTGAAATCGGCTGGCTTAAGCTCTTCCAGATCAGATTTTGTTGGCGATTTTCCTTGATAAGAAGCGACAAAAGATAAGAATTTTGTGACATCGCGCATATAGGCTTCATGAGTGTGTTTTGAAACACGTTTTTCAGATACCAGGTAATCCTGCCACTGGTTAAGAAGTGGGGTAATGGATGGAAACAGGGTGTGGTCTAATTTTTCTGCTTTAGCCATTGGATCAGGCATTTATGAAATGATTTTCCCAAAAATCGAAGCAGTTCTGTACCTTGCCCAGGATAAAACATGTCGGCATCCCGGCTACCAAACGCAAGAATACCGGGCGGGTTAAGCTCTGTCGCCGGAATTTTGATCAGTGCTTCCGCGTTGACCAATGATTTTGCAGGGCCAAAAATTTCTTCGGATGCTTCTACATCGGTTCTTAGCTGAACAATATCATCTTTTCCGAGATATTCATCAACGCTTCCTGCCGGTAGAAGGGCTGCTTCATGTAGTTCAGGTGGCGCGACTTCATGATCTTTTTCGAAACATATACGTATCACATCTATATGCAGATTATCGGCCCAGTCTTGGGTAACAATATGACCAAGTTGTTCGATGTCATGACTATCCAGCAGGGCAAGAACTGCTTCGTGAACCTGAACCTGCGTGGTCAGGTTATTACGGCTGGTATCGATTAAATGTCCCTGATTAAACTGCAGTTCTTTAAGATTATGCCGGATTTTTTCGATCATCATATTCTGAAAGTCAACCACCTCATCACCGTTGCTGCGATCCGGCGGTGTCAGTACACTGAACAGGTCCGGGTTTTTAATGAGAAAATCCGGATTATTTTTCAAATAAATTTTAACGTCCGAAGCATTGATTTCGTCGTTAATTTTTGCCTTTTCGCCTGACATAATATCGTCCGTTTATTCTTTTTCTTTATTTTATCCGCTAATTTTTTGGCCGGTTTTCTTCCAGTCTTCAACGAAGGCCGCTAGCCCGCTGTCAGTCAGGGGATGTTTAAACAGCTGATGAACTACCTTTGGCGGTATTGTTGCCACATCAGCGCCAATTAATGCACTCTGCAGAATGTGAAGATTATGACGGGTGCTGGCAACAAGGATTTGTGTATCAAAATTATAATTATCATAAATGGTTCTGATATCCTGTATAAGGGACATGCCATCATGGGCCACATCGTCAAGACGGCCGACAAAAGGGGAAATGAAAGTCGCCCCGGCTTTGGCGGCAAGCAGTGCCTGACTGGCAGAAAAGCAAAGGGTCACATTGACCATTTTACCCTGATCGGAAAAATGTTTGCAGGTTTTTAGCCCGTCCGGTGTCAATGGCACTTTCAGGCAGACATTGTCCGCAATATCATAAAGGGCAGCCGCCTCCTTGACCATTGTCGCATAATCCGTGGCGGCCACTTCTGCGCTGACAGGGCCATCCACCAAATCACAAATTTCTTTTGTTACTTCAAAAATATCACGGCCAGACTTTAAAATAAGAGATGGATTTGTGGTGACACCGTCTACCAGGCCAAGATCCACCAGAGGTCTGATTTCGTCAATTTCTGCTGTATCAATAAAAAATTTCATGATGCTTTTTCCTTATGCTTGATTGATTTTATCTTTGTGCCTGTATTTCACCTTTTGTGCAAGGGTATATTAAGATAATGTAACCCATAATATTTAATTGTTAAGGTTTAAACGTTGCCCGATCTTTTTCCAGATAAGCGGATTCAAATTCTCCTTCCCTTACCCCTAAGCGGCGTGCTGGACTATCTTGCAGATGAAAATCTGAACCTTAGGGAAGGTGATTTTGTCATCGTTCCATTATCAGGTCGGGAGCTTCAGGGTGTGGTCTGGGAAATGAACCCGGAGAGTTCTGATGTAGCGCATGAAAAATTAAAACATGTCATCAGAAAGTCGGAATTGCCGCCTTTACCAAACAGTTTGATGAAATTTGTTGCCTGGGTTGCTGGCTATACTTTATCCCCACTCGGGTCAGTTCTGAAAATGGCGCTCAGTGTTCCACGCAAATTTGATAAACCAAAAAAACAGACCTTTTACAGGCTTGCGACCGAGTTTCCTGAAAAAATAACCCCGGCGCGACAGCGTGTTATTGATGCCGCCATTTCGGATATGCCCATGTCGGTAAAATCATGGTGTGATATTGCTGCTGTGGGTGAAGGGGTGATTAGAGGGATGATTAAAGCGGGACTTTTCATTGCACAGGAAGTAAGTGGTGAGCAGGCTTTTATCAGGCCGGATACTGAACTGGAGCGGGCAATGTTGTCGGCGGATCAGCGAAAAGCGGCAGATCATATTATTTCCCAGCAAAGGAGCGAAAGCCATAAAGCCATTCTGCTTGAAGGGGTAACAGGCAGCGGTAAAACGGAAGTTTATTTTGAGGCGATTGCGGAAGCACTGAAAAATGATAAGGCACAGGTTCTGGTACTGGTGCCGGAAATATCATTAACGGCTCAGTGGCTGGAGCGGTTTAAGGATCGGTTCGGGGCCGAGCCCGTAATCTGGCATTCAGAAATGAGCCCGGCACAAAGACGGCGCGCATGGTGGGCCACAATCCGCGGTGAGGCCCGTGTTATTGTCGGGGCAAGGTCTGCTCTTTTTCTGCCCCTTCAGAATTTAAAGCTGGTGATTGTGGACGAGGAACATTCGCAGACTTTCAAACAGGATGAAGGGGTCATGTATAATGGTCGTGATATGGCTGTGGTTCGGGCGATGCAGGCTCAGTGTACGGTCATTCTGGCGTCTGCAACACCATCGCTGGAAACAATGATCAATGCGCAAAACGGAAAATATGACTGGCTTTATCTTGGCGAACGTCATGGCCCGGCCGAGCTTCCCGAAATGAGTGTTATTGATCTTCGCGAAAATAAGTTGAAAACAGGCTCGTGGATAAGCGATCCTTTATACTTGGCGCTTAAGGAAAATTATGAAAATGGTGAACAGTCCCTCCTTTATCTTAACCGGCGCGGCTATGCACCACTGACGCTATGTCGTGCCTGCGGGCATAGAATGGAATGCCCGCACTGCTCAGCCTGGCTGGTGGAGCACAGTAAATTTGACCGTCTTGAGTGCCATCATTGCGGCTTTAATATGAAAAAGCCGCATGCCTGCCCGAATTGTGAGAAAGAAGACAGTCTGGTGGCCGTTGGCCCTGGCGTTGAACGGGTGGCTGAGGAGCTTGCAAGGTTATTTCCCAGTGCGCGCTTTGCCATCATGTCCAGTGACGAAATCGACAGTCCAAAGGCATTAAAGGCTATAATTAAAAGAATTGAGAGGCATGAGGTTGATTTTATTGTCGGCACGCAGATTGTGACTAAAGGCTATCATTTCCCAATGCTTACTCTTGTGGGTGTTATTGATGCGGATCTTGGCATGTCCGGGGCGGACCCGCGGGCAGCGGAGCGCACGTGGCAGCAGCTTGAACAGGTGGCTGGCCGGGCCGGTCGTGCGGAACATGCCGGACGGGTTCTATTTCAGTCTTATCAGCCGGAGCACCCGGTTCTTAAGGCGCTGGTATCCGGTGATAAAGATTTATTTCTGGAACAGGAAGCGGCTTCCAGAGAAGCACAAAACCTGCCGCCCTTCGGTAAGCTGGCTTCACTGATTTTGTCAGGGCAGGATAAAAATAATGTGATTTTGATTGCCAAAAATCTGGCAAGATGTGCGCCGCAGGGAAAGAATATTACTATTCTTGGCCCAGTTCCGGCGCCACTCTCTTACTTACGGGGAAATTATCGCTACCGATTTTTGATTAAAGCAGATCATGAGGTTAATATTCAGAATGAAATAAGCCGCTGGCTCGCGAAAAATACTAAAAAGCATGGTGTTAAGATTCAGGTGGATATTGATCCCTACAGTTTTTACTAGAGCCCGAGATGCCCAAATAGATATTCGAGGGTTAGCACACGACTGAGCAGTGCAGCATCCCTGATTTCAGATATTTTAAAATACTGATCCATAAATGGGGTACCCGCTGGCAGGACACCTTTGATATAGCCAACGCTTAAGGTTTGAGGCAGGGAAAGTTCTGCCATTTTATGTTTGATCGCATAGCTTCTTTTTCTAAGCCAGGTCGGCCGGAAAATAGTCATATTATTTTTTAATTTTTTAATAAACGGTACTGGCTCATTAAACGGGTAGCCATAATCTGACTGGTAAGACGCCAGCGCCGGATTGATCCGATTAATAAGGTTTCCCTGAAATCGGCCATGGGTTTTATATTCTAGGGGCATTTTAAGCGCTGCCCCAATGGTTTCATAGCAGATAAATGGCGTCAGAAAACTGCTTAAGCGGTTATTGTTGCTATTATCTTTGGCCGTCCAGTAGCGTAGGCGAAAAGCGGGGTAAGCATATTCAAGCTCAGTCCTGCTCATTTGCTCATTCTTTAGACCAAGGGCATACATTATTTTGGTTTTTAACTGTTCCCGATACAGATCTTCAGAAAATGCCTCAGAACAAAAGTCATCAGTATAACGGGTATAAAAAACATCAATCAGCTGATCAACCGAATAGGACCAGTCAGGCAGATAGAAAAAATTTCTATAAATTTCACCGCCACCACCATTTAAAATAAGAGTTCCGTTTTCTGCCCGCTCCCGACGGGTTGCCATATTTGCTCCAAAATCAAATATGCCTTCGTTGGGAAACCCGTCTAGCGCATAAAAGTTATCTTTTAAGACTTCACCATATTCTTCAGGATCAGGTTTTGGATATTTGGCCTTGTTTATATGCTTTATGGAAAAACCTTCTCCATTGGCAATGGTCTGAGCCACTTTTACATCCTGACTGTCATCTGCTCCATAAACATAGACCTCCGGGGTAATGCCCGCGTTTCTTGCCAGAGATAACAAAAGCCTTGAATCATATCCGCCTGAAAGGGCGGTGGCGATTTTAGGACCATATGATGAAACCACATAATTCATCTGACTTTGCAAAAGCGAACTGTGTTCATCCAAAAGATCCTCATATGTGGACGCTGTCCTTTCAAAATTTACGGGGATATTTTTTTTAATTGACTTGATGCCATCGGCGCAAAATTCAAAATAGCATAAACTGTCCGCCATTTTTATTTCATTGATGGGTGTTGTCTCGCCGTAAGTTGTTTCCTGAAAACAATATTCATAAATGCCCTGTTTATCTATGCTTAAACGTGAGGCACTTTCCGCCAGAGCAAGAAAAGAAGAACTCCATATCGAACGGTCAGAATTATGAAATATGCGTGAGCCGCCAAGAGGATCGGTCACAATAAATAACCGTCCGTTCTTTTTAATAATTATGGTAAAGATGCCCAGAAACGAATGGGGCGAATAAGCTGCCGGATCAAAGTCATTTAAAAAAAGATCAAGGGCCGCTTTACCATTTTTTTCCTTATAAAAAAAACATCCGGATGAGGCACAAAAATCCCCTTTTTCATTTTCGATGAAATTAACAACCGGAGAGATAATTTTTTCATAAATCAGCAGGGAATAAGAATCAGCTTTGATCAATCGCGGGTTTTTTGAGCCCTGTGCCGCCAGGCAACGGGTGATGGCTTTTTGTCTCTTATCATCGACCTTATCTCGTTTGAATATAACGAAATCACCCATAAAGTTTATCTTTCCTAAAGCTTTCTTCTTTTTGATCTGAATTTATCATGTTTGGCCAATGCATTATAGCCAGTTCACTTAACATGGTAATTTCAGGTTTCTATGAGAATATGTCCTAAAAGGATAAATTATATATGAATCTAACCGAATTTATCTGTGAAAGAATGAAAAAATTTAATTCGGACAAATTGCCTTCTTGCAGTATGATAAACACTGTGCTAGGTATCGCCCGACAATTGATAATATATGACGGTTTTTCGGTCCTTGAAATTTGTCTAAAACCAGACTTTTAAAAGGAAAAATCCGTTAGATATTATTTATTTTTATTAGAAGAATGATTCTGGGTGTGAATTGTTCGGGAACAAAAAGGAAGACATAGACGTGTCATCTGAAATTGCAGATAAAATTGCTTCAGAAAAATTATCGTTATCCGGTCTGGCGGGACGCTATGCCGTTGCGTTATTTGAACTGGCAGAAGAGAAGAAAAAACTGGACAGCGTGGCAGAAGAGCTTGCCTCCCTTGAAGCATTGCTAAAAGAAAGCAAAGAGCTTCAATTGCTGACGACAAGTCCTGTTGTTTCCCGTGCCAATCAGGCATCTGCAATGGCCGCCATGGTGAAAGCGGCAGGTTTTTCAAAAACGGTTGAAAATTTTATAGGTGTTGTTGTCGCTAATCGCCGTCTTGATCAGCTGGCGAATATCATAAATGTATTTAACAGAATAGTCAGTCATCACCGTGGTGAAGTAAATGCTTCTGTGGTGACAGCACATAAACTGGACAAAAAACAGCTTGATGCGTTAAGTGCCAAGCTAAAATCAATGGTGGGAAGTGATGTAAATGTGGAAACCAAAGTCGATGAAACCCTGCTTGGTGGCATGGTGGTTCGTATTGGTTCCCGTATGATTGATTCATCACTTAAAACAAAACTTGCTAATCTTGAAGCAACAATGAAAGAGGTTGGATAATGGACATCCGTGCAGCGGAAATTTCCAAGATTTTGAAAGAACAGATTGCTAATTTCGGTGACGAAGCAGAAGTATCTGAAGTGGGTAAAGTTCTTTCAGTTGGTGACGGTATCGCCCGTGTATATGGTCTGGACAATGTGCAGGCTGGTGAAATGGTTGAATTCCCGGGCAATGTCCGCGGGATGGCTTTGAACCTTGAAGCTGATAACGTAGGTGTTGTTATTTTCGGTTCTGACCGCGATATTAAAGAAGGCGATACAGTTAAACGTCTTGGTACAATCGTGGACGTTCCGGTAGGTAAAGGGTTGCTGGGCCGCGTAGTAGACGCACTGGGTAATCCGATTGACGGAAAAGGTCCTCTTAAAGATGTTACCCGCCAACGTGTGGAAGTAAAAGCACCAGGCATTATCCCGCGTAAATCAGTGCATGAGCCGGTTCAAACAGGCCTTAAAGCGATTGATGCCCTAGTGCCAGTGGGTCGTGGACAGCGTGAGCTGATCATCGGTGACCGTCAAACAGGTAAAACCGCTGTAGCGATTGATGCTTTCCTTAATCAGAAAGAAATTAATGCCGGCGATGATGAAAGCAAAAAACTTTACTGTATTTATGTTGCGGTTGGACAGAAACGTTCAACAGTAGCACAAATTGTTAAAACGCTCGAAGACCGCGGTGCTATGGAATATTCCATTGTTGTGGCTGCGACAGCTTCTGAGCCAGCCCCGCTTCAGTTCCTTGCCCCTTATACAGGAACGGCAATGGGTGAATTTTTCCGTGATAACTCAATGCATGCACTCATTGTACATGATGATCTTTCAAAACAGGCTGTGGCTTATCGTCAGATGTCACTGCTTCTTCGTCGTCCTCCTGGACGTGAAGCTTATCCTGGTGACGTTTTCTATCTTCACTCACGTCTTCTTGAACGTGCGGCGAAAATGGGTGATGCTGCCGGTAACGGGTCACTCACAGCACTTCCTGTCATTGAAACACAGGCCGGTGACGTGTCAGCCTATATTCCGACAAACGTGATTTCGATCACAGACGGTCAGATCTTCCTGGAAACAGAATTGTTCTATCAGGGTATTCGTCCTGCGATTAACGTGGGTCTGTCCGTGTCCCGTGTGGGATCATCAGCTCAGGTTAAAGCGATGAAGCAGGTATCCGGTACTATTAAACTTGAACTTGCCCAATACCGTGAAATGGCCGCTTTTGCCCAGTTTGGTTCAGACCTTGATGCGTCAACTCAACAGCTTCTTAACCGTGGTGCCCGTCTGACAGAACTTCTGAAACAGGCACAATATTCACCTATGTCAGTTGCTGAACAGGTTGTATCCATTTTCTCAGGTGTGAATGGCTATCTTGATAAAATTGCGGTGGATAATGTTACCCGCTTTGAAGCAGCTCTGATTTCAGAAATGCATGCAAATCATAAGGATGTAATGGATACCATTACCAAAGAAGCAAAAGTTTCTGATGAAACATCAACGAAACTGAAAGACATTATCGGCAAATTTGCAGGTAATTTCGTATAAGCTTAAGTAATTGGACAAAATAGGATAAGTCAGAATGGCTAACCTCAAAGACCTCAGAAACCGAATTGCAAGTGTGACTTCCACTCAGAAGATCACCAAAGCGATGAAAATGGTTTCTGCATCAAAGCTTAAAAGAGCTCAGGAAGCGGCGGAAGCGGCGCGACCATATGCCGAGCGTATGGAAAATGTGCTTTCATCGCTGGCTTCAAGCATGAAGGGCCAGACAGGCGGTCCTGCACTTCTTGCTGGCACCGGCAGCGATCAGAGACATCTGGTGGTGGTAGCAACGTCTGAACGCGGCCTATGCGGTGGCTTTAATACAAATATCGTTAAAGCGGCAAAAGCAAAAATTCATAGTCTGATCAGAGACGGCAAGGATGTAACAATTGTTACGATCGGTAAAAAGGGCCGTGCCGTACTTAGGCGTGAGTTTGCCAATAAAATGATTGAGCATTTTGATCTTTCTCATGTCAAGAACCTGAGATTTGATGATGCAACCCCAATTTCAACCTGGCTTATTGAAAAATATGAAGCCGGTGAATTTGATGTCTGTACTTTGTTTTTTGCCAAATTTGTCAATGTTCTTACCCAGGAAGTAACCCCATTACAATTGATACCGGCTTCAATCAATGAAGAGAGCGGTACTGATCTTGGCGGGGCCAGTTATGAGTATGAACCTGACGAGAAAGACATTCTTGAGGAACTGCTGCCACGCAATATTGCCGTGCAGTTGTTCCGTGCTTTACTTGAAAATGCCGCCAGCGAGCAGGGCTCACGTATGACAGCGATGGATAACGCGACCCGTAATGCCGGTGAAATGATAGACAGTCTACGGACAACTTATAACCGTTCACGTCAGGCTGTGATTACTAATGAACTGATTGAAATTATTTCGGGCGCGGAAGCGCTTTAAGATTGATTGAAGCGGGCAAGGGCCCCGGGAGTTAAAAATAATTATGACAACAGAAAATAAAGGCTACGTAGCGCAGGTTATCGGTGCGGTTGTTGACGTCAAATTTGACGGTGATCTGCCAGCGATTTTATCGGCTCTTGAGGTTGATAACCAAGGCAACAGACTGGTTCTCGAAGTTGCTCAGCATCTTGGTGAAAATACAGTGCGTACTATTGCGATGGACACAACAGATGGTCTTGTTCGTGGTATGGAAGTAAAAGACACCGGCGCTCAGATTTCTGTGCCCGTGGGTCCAAAAACCCTTGGCCGGATCATGAATGTTATTGGGGAACCGATTGATGAACGCGGCCCAATTGGGAACACTGATTTTGCGCCAATTCATGCGGATGCTCCGGAATTTATTGATCAGTCAACTGAATCAGAAATCCTTGTAACCGGCATTAAAGTTGTTGATTTGCTGGCACCATATGCAAAAGGCGGTAAAATTGGTCTGTTCGGTGGTGCGGGTGTTGGTAAAACAGTGCTTATTATGGAACTGATTAACAATATTGCGATTGGTGCGGGTGGTTATTCTGTGTTTGCCGGTGTTGGTGAACGTACTCGTGAAGGGAATGACCTTTACCATGAAATGATTGAAAGTAAAGTTATCGATCTTGAAGGCGATGGCTCAAAAGTGGCGTTGGTTTACGGTCAAATGAACGAGCCCCCAGGGGCGCGTGCCCGTGTGGCGCTTACTGGTCTGACTGTTGCGGAATATTTCCGTGACGTTGAAAACCAGGACGTGCTTTTCTTCGTTGATAACATCTTCCGCTTTACACAGGCTGGTGCAGAGGTGTCAGCGCTTCTCGGCCGTATTCCTTCTGCTGTGGGATATCAGCCTACTCTGGCGACCGATATGGGTACATTGCAGGAGCGTATTACATCAACAAGTAAAGGTTCGATTACATCTGTGCAGGCGATTTACGTGCCTGCTGACGACTTGACCGACCCTGCCCCTGCGGCTTCATTTGCCCACTTGGATGCGACGACCGTTCTTAACCGTGCGATTTCAGAAAAAGGTATTTATCCTGCTGTGGACCCGCTTGATTCAACATCACGTATTCTGACAGCTGAAATTGTTGGCGAAGAACATTATAATGTTGCCCGTGAGGTACAGGAAATCCTGCAAAAATATAAATCACTTCAGGATATTATCGCAATTCTTGGTATGGACGAACTTTCAGAAGATGACAAGCTTGTGGTATCACGCGCCCGTAAAGTAGAGCGCTTTATGTCACAGCCCTTCCATGTTGCTGAGGTTTTCACCAACATGCCCGGTAAGTTTGTTGAGCTTGAAGAAACAATTCGCAGCTTTAAAGAAATCATCAATGGTGATCATGACGATCTTCCTGAAGCAGCCTTCCTCATGGTTGGCGGTATCGATGAAGTTGTTGAAAAAGCCAAGAAAATGGCAGCAGCTGCTGCATAAATAAAGAGGACCTTACGGGTATGGCCGATAAACTTCATTTTGAACTGGTTTCTCCCGCCAGATTACTTAAATCAGCGGAAGTTGATATGGTTGTAGTGCCGGGAACTGAAGGTGATTTTGGTGTACTGCCGTTGCATGCACCTGTTGTTTCAACCTTACGTACTGGTATTATTGAAGTTCATGACGCGGGTAGCGTGGAAAAGCTCCTTGTTGTTGGCGGTTTTGCGGAAGTAAATCCTGCCGGTCTGACAATTCTGGCTGAAACGGCTATGCCACTTGCTGAAGTCGATAAAGCTCATTATGAAGCAGAACTTAAAAACTTTCAGGAAGATGTCCAGGATGCTAAAGATGCTGAGGCGAAGGCGCGCGCTGAAAAAGCGCGGGACCGTGTTGCTTCAATTATCGAAGTGCTGGATCGTGAAGCCGCATAGTTTCTTATACGAAATTTGAATTGAAACCCCGTTAGAATTTTCTGACGGGGTTTTTTTATATTAAGGTTTTGGGTTAAAGACTGGCTGGGTCCAGGCATAATATTCTTCATAGCCACCTTCATAAATAGGACGCGTATAGGTAATTTTTGCGCGCAGATAGGTCATAGGTTCCGTGACTTTATATTCTGCCTTTAGGCCCTTTGTTGTTTTGAGCACCTTACCGTCAGGACCAATAAAGTCTATTTTATACCCTTCCTGTGAGAGCTTTATAAAATTTCCTCTCAGGATTGTGGATGTGAGTGCTTTAGCAGTCATTTCAGGATCAACTGAAACAGAATAATGATCAGGGCTGCTTTTTACAGACTTGAGATATACACCACTGCTAGCATAGAAATCACCCTTTAACATAGCATTTGTCATGGATTCAGCGCTTAATTCATCTGCACTCACCATGACCCAGCCTCTGCCTGGGTTTGAATGATTCATTGAAAGTGTCTGAAAATGATGGGCATCATCTGATGAAACACCATAAATACGCATGCCCTTGCTTAACAATACATCCCACATTTCTTCTGTTGAAATATGTGTTTCATTACCAAAGTTGTGAACATCATTATGACCATTATAAAGCTCAAACATATAAAGATCATGTACGCCGTAAATATCATTGGCATCAATTGCATATTCAAAGTTTGGATGATTCAAAATGGTTGTCCCGCCTTTTTCAATCGTACCGTCGACATGATGCTGGATCGCTTCCGTTGTTGTCGAATTTCTATCTGTATTCCATTGAACCAAGCCTTCAATATTCATGGATGTTGAATGAACCACATGATGGTCATCCGTCACTTCTTCACCGGGGATTAAAATGAAATCTTTCCGCCTATTTTCCGGAAGATTAATCGTTGCCGGATCAATAAAATGATTATGTTCACTCAGGATCAGAAAATTATAATCCCTGTCCAGATACCATTTTGCCACCTCATCAGGGGATGTATCTGCATGACCGCTTAAAGTCGTGTGAACATGTGTATTGCCTTTATACCACTGATCAGCATAAACGTTTGATGATATTGATAAGCTTCCAAATAAAATTGAAAATAATATTTTTTTATTCATCAGAGATCCCTTCAACTGAACTGGTTTTATAACATTCGCCACCACAATGACGATAAAATGATGCACATTGTGAACATGTTGCTGAAAGCGGTAAGGTAATGATGGGGGCCAGAATGAAAATGTGAATGTAAGACATGGTGGAAAGCATTTTACCTGAATAGAAGAGATCAATGCCCAGAAGCCACTGATAAAGATACACTGCCAGCAAGCTAAGAAAAACCGTCGGGACAAAAATCGCCATAAAACTTAAAAACATTCTGAAAGTACTTCTTTCGGTTAAACGCCATGAAGTCATAAAACCAATTTTTTTGCCAATCGTTCTGGCACTGATTGCCAAGCTGAAGCGCAGAAAAAAGACATATGTTATAAGCCCGACAACAAAAGTAATCATAATAAAACGGGTAAATTCTGTATCTGTTAATTCCAGAAAATCAGAAACACTGCTGTCCAAATTCAGATAACTGATCAGCATGGCAAGAGCGGCGATGAGCAAAATAACAAGAATTGCAAAAACTCCGATCAGAAATAATACTTTTGACAAAAGGACATAACTTCTTGTCAAAATTGGCCAAATTTTACGACGAAGTAAATGTTCCGGTCCCAGCAAATATAGCCGGTACCAAAGAATAATACACGGAATAGACCATAAATAAGTCGTTACGATATAAAGCATGAATGAAAGATTATAACCCTTGGGCACCAATTCGTCAGAGGATCTGGGCAAAAAGAATGGATCAAAAGAACCAAGAAGGCCAAAGAAAGTAAAGGGAAGAAAAGCCATGAAAGAAATTAAAATATGGTTTCTTATATACCGCCACAGATTGGAATAAGCATCTTTAAGAGATGTGGCTAAACAAAGTATGGCTTTTTCATCCTTCATTTTAAACCTGAATATCCATGTGGGGTTTGTTCTTTGGTACGAGATAATTATATATTTGTACCCCGGCGCTGAGCAGAACTATGTTAGGCAAAAGCAATAACGGAAATAACAGAAAATCAGTAATAACAACAGCATTCTGTGAAAGGCTTAGATTATTGACAAATATCAGTGCCACAGTTGACGGAAATAAAGCTGGAATAAAACTGAAAAGGCCTATCAGGATCAATTCTCTGTTATTGTCGCGGGTATAATAATAGGCGGATTTCATCGGCAATGTTTGCTCATTTATTGCAATACTGATAAATGTTGGTTGTAGACGCATATTAATCAGTAACATCACAATCAGTATTATTAAATTTGCTGCGGCACCGGTAAGTGCTGATCTTCCTGGGCCGAGAAGCTCATTAACCACAGAAACAATAACGCCGATAATGAGTGAGATTGTAACCAAAGCAATAAAAAGAATACCAAAAAGAGCAAGCAAATATGCAACCGTACTGGTTGAAAGGGAAAAGAGCTTGTCCGGGGTTATTTTAAGCACATTTTCATTGCCCAGTGTAAATAATCTATAAAAATATATATTGGTAATAGCGAGTATTAGCAGGCTGATAAGAACATAAGCAGCTATGGTGAAATAGCTGACCGTTGCTGTTTCTGCCGTTGGCATAGTCAGAAACTGTGAAATCAGATAAATAGGAACTGCCAACAGATATGAAAATATTATGAGTGACTTAATATTTGTATAAATGGTGAGATAGGCATTTTTCAATATATCCATCACCGGAAGTAATTTGTTTTTATCATCCTGCATAACTTATTCCGTAAGATAAGAGAATTCTTCAGAAAGTATTCTGTATATTTCTTTTTTAAAAGGGACGATCATATCTTCCAGACTATTTATTTCTGCCCATTTCCAGGTTGAAAATTCAGGTTTTTCTGTTTCAATATTAATATCATCATCACTGCCAAGATAACGCATTACATACCATTTCATGGTTTGTCCGCCATAACGTCCCTTCCAGACTTTACCGTAAAGCTCATCCGGCAAATCATAGGTTAGCCAGCTTCCATATTCAGCAATAATTTCCGCATTTTTAATGCCGGTTTCTTCTTCCAGTTCGCGTATTGCTGCTTCCAACGGGTCTTCACCATCATCAATTCCACCCTGGGGCATCTGCCATGCTTCGACATCTGTGTCTATGCGTTTGGCAACAAACACTTTTCCTTCACTATTAAGAAGCATGATGCCTGCGCATCGACGGTAAGGTAGCTTTTTGTCCATAATCACCAGTTTATTTGATCGGTTGTCGGTTTGCAATTGCCGTAATTGGCACCAGCTGGATGCCATTTTGATCCAGCGTTTCTGCCCATGCGGCTATTTCTCTGATTGTCAGTGGGGTTGCACGGGCCAGTCCCAATGCGGTTCCAAAAGTTCGGGCCGTTTTTTCAAGCTCAGCCAACTGACGTTTAATTTCATCCGGTGAAATAACATTATCAATAAAACGGTCATTCATAGCCCGTGGCATATTGATTTGACGAGCGAGCCGTGCGGCCATACTGAACCTTGTTGAACGGCTGTCAATAAACATCAGGCCCCGGCTATTCAAGTCATTCAGGATTGGCATCATCCCTTCTTCGGACGCCGTGAATTTGGATCCCATATGATTAACAACGCCTACGTAACCAGCCACCTGAGATAAAAGCCAGTCCAGCCGTTTCAGATTATCCGTTTCGCTTAAATTTGTTAACAGTGAGTGCGGGCCGGGGTCATTATCAGGATAATTGAGAGGCTCCGTTGGCAGCATCAGAATGCCTTCATGACCCTTGGCCCGCGCTTTATCCATCCAGTCCTGCAGGTTCCGACCATAAGGTGAAAAGGCCATATCAATCTGACCGGGTAAATCATCTATAGCGGCATTACTGCTTTTTGAATTCAAGCCAATATCCGTAATCAGAATGGCAATTCTAGGGGCATCTTCCGGGCCGGTATAGGGTCTGGCATATTCTTTCCAGGCAACCAGTCCGTCCGGTCCCAGGACAGGCAGGAGCCCATTATCACCTTTAACAAGAAGATTTACATTTGGCGCCTTTTTTAACGGCTCCTGGGTATCGATCAATGTCTGATGCTGCACGCTGATCTGTTGTTCAGGAACTTTTAATGAGGAGGCTTGTGGCGTGTTATTGACTAAGTCCTGTCTGACAGGTTCTGCGGGTTCCTGACTATTTACCGTTTCCTCAGGCGAAGTGTCAGCTTCTGCAGCATCAGATGTTTGTTCCGGCATTTCGGTTGCGACGGCGATATGTGTATTTTCTTCTTCAGCATGTTCAGATATCGTCGCGGGCATTTCATTAATGTCTGCCGCTGGCTCATCAGAAAAATAAACCCAAAGAATAATAAGGGCCATAACCAGCAAAACCAGACCCCACGCAAGATAGAGCGGGTTAAGGACCTTCTGTCTCGTCGCTGTTTTTAGTTCTGGTTCACTGGCCATATTATTTTCTCTAAACGAATGCTGTTTAGTTTATTTCACCGGCAAAATACCTTTAATTATTCCGGGCAATTGACATGCCACGAATTAGATTTAAGGCAAAATTAAGCTGATAATCATCCTGAGCGGTGGTCAGCTTCTGAGGCACTTTCTTATCTTGCTTGGCTTCATCACCTGATCCTTCGTCAGTTGCGGCATTTTCATCATTCTCAGTCGTTGCCGACTGTTCATCGTCTGCATCGTCATTTTTATCAGCATTGGGATTTGCCAGACTTCCACGAAGGCTGGCTTCTGTCCGCTGATCACCTAGTTCATCCGGCTTATCGAGGCGAAGCTGTTCAACCACAACGTCCGGTGTAATGCCCTCACCCTGAATGGAGTTTCCGGAAGGTGTAAAATAATAAGCGGTCGTCATGCTCATGGCACCGTTGGTTGGGAGTGGCATAACAGTTTGAACCGATCCTTTACCGAAAGACTGCGTTCCAACAATAACGGCTCTTTCATGATCCTGAAGGGCGCCTGCGACAATTTCCGATGCGGATGCAGAGCCACCATTGATCAGGACTACCAAAGCTTTATGATCAATGCTGTCACCGGATTTTGCATTATAGCGGATGATTTTTTCATCATTTCTTGTTCTTGTTGAGACAATTTCACCGCGCTCGAGAAATGTGTCAGATACATCTACAGCCTGATCCAGAATACCACCGGGATTGTTTCTCAGATCAAGAACGATTCCTTGCAGATTATCACCAAGCTCGTCTTTGATTTCTTTTATGGCGTCACGCAGACCACTGGTTGTTTTCTTTGTGAAGGATGAAATTCTGATATAGCCGATTTCATCTTCAATATGGTGTCGAACGGACTGGACCTCAATAATGGCCCGCTTGAGGGTCAGCTCAATTAAATCCTTCTCACCTTTTCTGACAATAGTAACATCGATATCTGTGCCGACTTTGCCGCGCATTTTATCGACAGCCTCATTTAAGGTAAGACCGTTTATCTGTTCACCATTAATTTTGGTAATATAGTCACCAGCCTTGATGCCAGCACGAGACGCAGGTGTATCATCCATAGGTGACACCACAAGGATAACGCCTTTGTCCATGGTAACTTCAATACCCAATCCCCCAAATTCACCATCCATCTGGACATTCATATTCTCAAAACGTTTGGAATTTAAATATGTTGAATGGGGATCCAATGAGGTTAGCATACCATTGATCGCTGCCTCAATAAGCTCTTCGTCATCCACATCTTTGACATAGTCACGGCGGATATTTTCAAACACAGTGGCAAATAGATTCAACTGGTTATAAGTATCTGTTTTGGCGGCATTTGAAGGGGCTATAAATGACACACATACCAAGCCAAATGCAAATGCAGTCATTTTAAATATTTGTTTCATCACTAAATACCTTTCTATCACTTTCCACCCCGGTCCATGGCTACGATCCATGGTAACGGGTTAATTGGCTTTCCTTTCAGCCTTAATTCCACATAAAGTTTCTGCCGGGAATTTGACTGACCTGTATCTGAGGACATTTGACCTATAGGTTCCCCTTTTAATACCCATTGTCCTACTATACCATTAATATTTTCCATACCGGCCAACAAAGTATGATACCCTTCTCCATGGGAGATGATCAAGAGCTGTCCGTATGATCTGAACTTTCCGGCATAAACAATCCGCCCTTCATGTGGTGCAATGACTGTGGCGCCGGCCAATGTATCAACAACAATTCCTTTTGACCGTTGCCCCGTGGAAAGCATTTGATCATAAATCTGATCAATTGACCCACGAACAGGAAGCGGGAGACTTCCTTTTGCGCTGGCAAAATCCGAGCCGTCAGGCATTGGGATACTGGCAAATGAAGGTTCATTACTTGATGTGGCCGGTTTGTCTCTCAGTGCTTCTTCTGCGCGCTTTGCCGCTTCTTCGCGAAGGGCTATTTCCCGCTCAATTTTGCTCAATAGATCTTGAAGATCTTTTGCATTTTCAGCAAAGGTTTTTAATTTGTCACGTTCCTGCTTTGTTGAAAGTTCAAGATTTTTTTGCCGTTCCACTCTTTTTTTCAGCAGCACATCAATTTCGTTATTTGAAATCACCAGTTTTGTAAGATCATTTTTAAGTTCAATATTTTCCTGCGTTATGTCATCCCTGACTTTGTTGAGATCAGATAAATCATCTTCAATAATGCTTGCTCTGCTTTTGAGATCTGGCAATATCACTTTCAGCAAAGCTGTTGTGCGTAAAGTATTGATGGCTTCGTTAGGGCGAAAGGCCACGACACTTGTTCGCTGTATGCTCAGTCGTTCCATGGCGCCTAAAGTTGAAGCCATTTCAAAATTTTTCTGTTGCAGGTTTTTTTCCAGTTCAATTTCTTTCATCCGAAGCTCTTTAAGGTTAGCTTCTCTTGCAAAAATCTGATCCTCGGTGGCCTGGATCTCAGCAGCGGATTTTATCAATTGTTCTTGTATTTTCTGTACTTCCCGTCTAATAGCGAGCGCTTCTTCCTCATAAGTTTTTGCTTTTTCTGAGCTTTCTTCAATCTGCTTTCGCAACTGATCAAGACGTTCGCTATTTTCTTCTTTGTCGCTGCGAATTTGTGAAAAGGCTGGTTGGGCAAACGTAACAAAAGTCACCATAACGCAGAGCAAAAGCACTAGCGCTTTATCCTGTTGACGACTATTTATTTTATAACGTTTGTTTTGAATAATATTTTGCTCACATTTAAATCTTGATCAGACTACGCCCGCTCATGGATTTGGGCTGATCAAGATGCATCAGGGTTAATATGGTTGGGGCAACGTCACACAAAGCGCCATTTTCCAATGTAACTTTATGTCCGGAGACACGGTTTGCACCAACCAGAATAAAGGGCACCAGATTTGTTGTATGCGCAGTATGCGGTGCACCGGTATCCGGGTCTTTCATCAGTTCAATATTACCGTGGTCTGCGGTAACAAGCATTGAACCGCCGACTTCGGCAAGCGCGTCCCTTAGCCGTCCCAAGCTGTTATCAATTGTCTCAACGGCTTTAATGGCGGCGTTCAGCACGCCAGTGTGGCCGACCATATCGGGATTGGCATAATTCACGACTATCAGGTCATATTTTTTTGATCGGATGGCTTCAACCAGCTTATCAGTGACCTCAGGGGCGGACATCTCAGGTTTAAGATCATATGTGGCAACATCAGGAGAAGGGACCAAAATTCTGTCTTCCCCGTCATAAAGGTCTTCATTGCCACCATTAAAGAAGAAGGTCACATGGGCAAATTTCTCGGTTTCAGCAATGCGAAGCTGCTTCAGATGATGGTCCGAAACGATTTCACCCAATGTTTCTTTTAAGGGTTCTGATGGAAACAGGCATTCCATATAAGGGCTTAGTGCATCTGAATATTTTGTCATACCGAGTGCTGCACTTAATTTGATTTTTGATGACTTTTCAAAGCCACTGAAGGTGGGATCAATAAATGTAGCCATTATTTCTCTGGCGCGGTCAGCACGGAAGTTGGCCATCAGTATGGCATCATCATCACGCATCTCTGAGTAATTGCCAATTATCGTCGGTTCGATAAATTCATCGGTCAGGTTTGCTTCATAGGCTTTATTAACAGCATCTTCTGCGCTTATTGCCTTTTGACCTTGGGCTGAACTGATCGCATTATATGCTTTAACCACTCGGTCCCATCGGTTGTCACGGTCCATGGCATAATATCTGCCGCTGACGGTCGCGATTCTAACATTTTTTAAGTCTGCAATATCGTTTTCAAATTTTTTAATAAATTCGAGCGCACTTTTTGGCGGGACGTCACGACCATCGGTAAAAGCGTGTATGGCGACGGGAATGCCTCCACGGTTATATTCCCGGGCAAGAGCGACCATATGATCCTGATGACTGTGGACTCCGCCGGGCGAAAGCAGCCCTAGCAGATGGCATGTTCCTCCATTTTTCTTTAATATTTCAATCGACTTCTGCAGACAGGGGATATTTTTTAATTCATCCTTTGCAATTGTTTCATCAATTTTTGGAAGATCCTGCATGACAACACGTCCGCCGCCGATATTCATGTGACCAACTTCGGAATTTCCCATTTGTCCGTCAGGTAGCCCGACAGAAAGACCGGATGTTTGGAGATGCGAGACAGGGCACTCCCTAATCATGGCGTCATAATTAGGGGTATTTGCCAATTTAATCGCATTATTTTCTGTTTGATCCCGCGATCCCCATCCATCGAGGATACAGAGCATTACAGGTTTGGTCGGATTTATGTCTGTTTTTGTCATGATTTCCATTATACAACTAATTAATTTTAAAGAAAAATATAAAGATGTTTTGTTAATGCAGTATGAATATTTCTAGTCTTTATGATAGGGATGTCCGGCAAGTATGGTTGAGGCTCGATAAAGCTGTTCACAAAGCATTGCCCTGACCATCAGATGGGGCCAGGTCATTATCCCAAATGATATCAACATGTCGGCGCGATTTTTAACGCGGTCATCATAGCCCTCAGCGCCACCGATTAAAAAAACAAGGTTTGAAATGCCCTGATCCTGCCAGTCACGGATTTTAAATGCAAAATCCGTGCTGCGCATCTCCCTGCCACGTTCATCAAGAGCAATAACCATGGCATTATCCGGGATAGCTTTTAGAATTAAATCGCCTTCCCTGACCATCCGCTCCGTCCCTGTAATTGGTCGTCTTTCTTCAACTTCGGTGATATCCACTTTCCAGGGGCAGCGTTTCAGATAGGTGTTGACCAAATCACTTTCAGGGCTTTTTTTAAGTCGCCCTACAGCAATTATGCCAATATTCATTCTGTATCTGTACCGGTCGAAGCAGACAACATTTTTTCAGGTGTAAAATCTGCTGCCCACATTTTTTCCAGATTATAGAAGCTTCTGACTTCCGGTCGGAATATATGGACAATAACATTGCCAGCATCAAGCAGCACCCAGTCGGCCTTTTCCATGCCTTCCAGTTTACAGCCATCAGCAGTAGCATGCTTGAGCTTTCGGTATAAATGATCGGCAATCGCGGCCACCTGACGTGTGGAACGGCCTGATGCAATTATCATCGAATCGGCGATGCTTGTTTTTCCGGTAAGATCAATATTGATGATATCTTCTGCTTTATCGTCTTCCAGTGAATTGATAACCAATTGCTGAAGCTCTGCCGCGTTGAGCGGCGCCGTCGGACCAGAAGAGTCCTCTAACTCGGATGTGTCTTGCACTTTAAAGTATGTAACCTCTTGTTATTACTTAATATTACGTCTTATTTCTGTTGATGACATGGGATTATCACTTAATTCATAATAAATCCATGCCGGTGGCTTTAATCTATGTAATATGTGCGCCTCATCTTTTTCGATGCGGAACTTAGCCAGTTCCTTTGCCGCAATACTCATCAAACTCTCTTTAGAATAACTTGGACGATTAAAAATCGCAAATGGAACTGTATCGGCAATCTTCCGCCAATCTTTCCATTTATCAAATTGTATAAGGTTATCTGCTCCCATCAGCCAGACAAAATGATGGTCGGGCCACATTTTTTTCATCTTTTCCAAAGTATCAATAGTATATCGGGTATTGAAATTCTTTTCCATGTCACTGACGATAATCCTTTCATCAGTAACAATATCCCGGGCAGAAGCAAACCGTACTTCAAATGGGGCCATTTCACTTTCCGCTTTTAGCGGATTTCCGGGGGAAACCAGCCACCACACGAAATCGAGTTTCAGAAACTCAAGCGCTGCCAGACTGATTTCCAGATGCCCTTCATGAGCGGGATTAAAGGAACCGCCGAGCAGGCCAATTTTCGGGTTATGGCCGGATCTGACCATTGCCCCTCACCTGATATTTATAACTTGTAAGCTGTTCAAGTCCGACGGGGCCTCTTGCGTGCATTTTTCCGGTTGATATGCCGATTTCCGCACCCATTCCAAACTCGCCACCATCGGCATATTGTGTTGAAGCATTATGCATGACGATGGCGCTGTCGACTTCGTTTAGGAATTTTTCTGCGGTTTTGATATTTTCCGTAATGATGCTGTCAGTATGGTTTGAGCCATATTTTGCAATATGATCAATAGCTCCCTGTACGCCATCGACGATACGTACCGAGATGATCGCATCCAGATATTCTGTGCCCCAGTCTTCCTCAGTAGCTTCCCTGGAGTCCTTAAAGGCAGCGACGACATCTTTATCACCACGGATTTCGCAACCTTTCTCATGAAGGGCTGTTAAAATTGGCAACAGGTGACTTCCTACAACTTTTTTGTCGATAAGAAGAGTTTCTGCCGAGCCGCATATGCCGGTTCTGCGCATTTTGGCATTCACACTGATGGATACTGCCTTTTCCAGATCAGCATCCCCGTCAATATAGACATGGCAGATACCGTCTAGGTGAGCCATGACGGGAACCCTGCTTTCATTCTGCACTCTTTCAATAAGCGATTTGCCGCCACGTGGGACGATAATATCGACATATTCAGATAATTTAAGCAGCTCACCGACGGCAGCGCGGTCCTGGGTCGGGATCAGCTGGATTGCTTCTTCAGGCAAGCCTGCTTTTTTAAGACCTTTAACCAGACAGGAATGGATCATCCGGCTTGAATGGGCGCTTTCACTTCCACATCGTAAAATGGATGCATTGCCGGATTTCAGGCAAAGAGTACCGGCATCTGCTGTTACATTGGGCCGGGACTCAAAAATAATACCGATCACACCAAGGGGAACCCGAACCTGCGATATTTTAAGTCCGTTTGGACGCACTTTTTCGCTTAAAATGTCTCCGATAGGGTCTTTTAAATCTATGATATCTTCAATACTTTTGGCAACAGCTTCGATCCGCGCTTCATCAAGCATAAGACGATCCAGCATTGCCCCGGCCAGCCCGCGACCAACGGCTATATCCATATCCTTTTTATTTGCGGCAATAATTTCGTTCTTTGCTTTACGGATTTCAGCCGCCGCCGCTTTAAGAGCGTCATTTTTTTGTTTGGTGGTTGCCAGGGCCAATATTTCTGAAGCACGCTTTGCTTTCTTGCCAATTGACTGCATTAAGATTTTAATATCATTTTCATTTGTCATTACACATACCCTTTAACTCATAACCATATCGCTTCGGTGGATCAGTTCTTCCCGTCCGCCATAACCAAGTATTTTCTCAATTTCATTACTTTTTGCGCCAATTATTTTTTTTGCATCTTCAGATGAATATGCAACAAGCCCACGGGCAATTTCAACATTATTGGCACAGGTGATTTTGACTGTATCGCCGCGAACAAATTTGCCAACGACTTTGATTACACCGGCCGGAAGAAGGCTTTTGCCATTCTTAAGGGCTCTTTCAGCGCCTTCATCAATAACCAGTGTGCCGACGGGTGATAAGGCCCCAGCGATCCATTTTTTCTTAGATGCTAGTGAAGTGGTTGATGCCTTAAACCAGGTTCCGCGTCCATTAAGATTATAGTTTTTAATCGGATTATTAAGTTTACCATTAATAATCACCATATTGCAGCCACCCGTTGTTGCAATATTGGCGGCGGCTATTTTTGTAATCATACCACCGCTGCCAAATCCGGTAGAAACCGGTGCCCCTGCCATTTGCTCAATTTCAGGGGTAATCTCATTGACCTGTTCTATATATTTTGCGTCAGCATTTGAATTTGGATCTGCCGTATAAAGACCATCAATATCTGAAAGAAGATATAAAAGGTCTGCTTCACACATTGTTGCAACACGCGCTGCAAGGCGATCATTATCGCCAAAGCGCACTTCATCCGTAGCAACAGTATCATTTTCATTGATGACGGGTATGGCGCCGAGCTTTAATAGCCTTTTAATGGTCCCTCGGGCATTCAGATACTGTCCCCGGTCCTCTGTATTGCTATAGGTGAGCAGCACCTGTGCCACCTGGATATCGTGGTGTCGCAGTTTTTCCCTGAACGTTGCCGCAAGTTCGATCTGGCCTATAGCGGCGGCGGCCTGATTTTCCACCAGTTTCTTGCTCATTTTTAGGCCAAGAATTTTTCGCCCCAAAGCAATTGAGCCTGATGAGACAATAATAACATCTTTTCCCATGCCCTTTAGTTCGGCAATATCCTCGGCAATACTGGTCAGCCATTCAGAGCGGATTTTGCCGCTTTTCTGATCAACCAGCAAAGCAGACCCGATTTTAATAACAACCAAATGCATTTTTTCTAATATATTGATTCTGTTTTGCATTTTAAATTGGCGACCATGGTTCGGAAGATGTGTTAACATCACTTTCTTCCAGTTTTTCGTTTTCTGCATCTTGCTCGGCATTGCGGACTTCTTCAACATTTTTCAGAAGTGCCCTCAATATTTCTTTTACACCAAATCCGGTTGCTGCGGAAAGTGGCATTATAGGCGACTTCGTGACCTTTGAAAGCTCTTCAGTCAGCATGGCGGTAAGCTCTTCGTCCAGGGCGTCTACCTTGTTAAGGGCGATGATTTCTTTTTTGCTGCTTAAATCCTGCCCATATTGTTCAAGCTCATGCCGAATGGTCTTATAGGCAGTGACAATATCCTCTCCGGTTGCGTCAATGACATGTAAAATTGTCGCACAGCGTTCAATATGACCAAGAAAACGGTCACCCAGACCCTGTCCTCCGTGTGCGCCTTCAATGAGACCCGGAATGTCGGCGATTACAAATTCTTTATTATCCACATAGGCGACACCGAGCTGTGGTTTTAATGTGGTAAAGGGATAATTGGCGATCTTTGGTTTTGCCCGGCTTACGGCAGAAAGGAAAGTTGATTTCCCTGCGTTAGGCAGTCCGACAAGTCCGGTATCCGCCATCAGTTTGAGTTGCATCCAGATCCACATTTCTTCTGCGGGGCCGCCGTCAGTGGTCTGGCGGGGGGCCTGATTTACGGATGTTTTAAAGCTGGCATTGCCACGACCGCCTCTACCGCCTTCCAGCATGAGAACGGATTGACCGGCTTCGGTAAGGTCCGCGAGCATGACATCATTATTTTCATCAAAAATCTGCGTTCCAACGGGTATTTTCAGAATAATATCTTTGCCTTTGGCACCAGTTCTGTTTTGTCCCATTCCATGCATTCCCCGACCGGCTTTGAAATGCTGCTGGTACCTGTAATCAATAAGAGTATTAAGTCCCTCGACCGCTTCAATGATAATATGGCCACCTCTGCCACCATTTCCACCATCAGGTCCGCCAAATTCAATGCTTTTTTCATGGCGAAAACTCAGGCAGCCCACGCCACCTGCACCGGATTTGATATATATTTTACATTGATCGAGGAACTTCATAATTAATCCAATATTTATAAGACTATAGCCAAAAATTAAAGTATAAGCGTAAAAAAAGGAGAGTGATAGATCAATCTCCTTTTCCAATTCTCATATGGCTTTAAAATTAAATTTTAGGCGTCTGTATCGACAGTAACGAAGTTGCGTTTTAGTCGGCCTTTGTAAAATCTTATTTTGCCTTCTGTCAGAGCGAAAAGGGTATGATCTTTACCCATACCTACATTGTCTCCCGGGTAAACTTTAGTACCCCGTTGACGAACAATGATATTTCCCGGGATAACAGCCTCACCGCCGAATTTTTTAACACCAAGGCGGCGACCTGCTGAATCGCGACCGTTGCGGGAACTACCTCCAGCTTTCTTATGTGCCATTGTTATTTCTCCTTAGTTTTCGTTGCGGTTTTTTTAGTTGCCGGTTTCTTTGCAGCTGCTTTTTTAGGAGCCTCTTTTTTCTCAGCGGCTTTTTTAGGGGCTTCTTTTTTCTCTGCTGCCTTTTTCACTTCAGCTTTTGGCTCTTCTTTTTGGGCGGCGGCTTTAGGCGCTGCCTTTTTTGTTGCGCCACTACCAATATCTGTAATTCTTAACACAGTTTGTTCTTGTCTGTGTCCTGCTTTGCGGCGGTAATTTTGGCGTCGCTTTTTCTTAAATACAATAATTTTTCCAGCGCGGGCCTGCTCAAGAATTTCTGCTGTAACAACTGTGCCAGCTATTGCTGGGGTACCAACTTTTACGCCTTTGTCGTCACCGACCATCAGCACATTATCAAGTGATACTGTTGAACCTGCTTCACCTTCAAGTTTCTCAACTTTAATTACATCGCCGACTGCAACTTTATATTGTTTAGCGCCGGTTTTGATGACTGCAAACATAATC
This sequence comes from Emcibacteraceae bacterium, assembly GCA_041396985.1. Classification (NCBI taxonomy): domain Bacteria; kingdom Pseudomonadati; phylum Pseudomonadota; class Alphaproteobacteria; order Emcibacterales; family Emcibacteraceae; species Emcibacteraceae bacterium. The sequence goes on along the minus strand of JAWKXO010000002.1, from coordinate 84,251 downwards.
TGTTCCTATTTTATCTTCTGGTCATAGCCGGTAACGGACCTCGTCCATATTTTCTGACCGGTTTATGACGAATGTCATCTTTTATATGGTGGGACTCTGAATCCCACACTAAAAGTGGGCGAAATATAGCGTGCAAAGCGCGAGTGTCAAGGGTTTTTGTTATTATTTCATCCGCCAGAGGCGATTAATTTCAGCTCTTCTATATCAATAATTCTAACCAAAGGGCTGTTTTCCAGAGAAATTATATTGTCTTTAGCAAGAATAGTAAACTGACGACTGACTGTTTCAATGGTCAGACCAAGATAATCTGCAATATCAGCCCGGCTCATTGGCAGCAAAATGTGATTTTTTTTTATAAAATCCACTTTCGAAGTCCGGGCATTGATCGTCAGTAGAAAGGAACATAATCTTTCCTTCGCACTTTTCCGACCAAGAAGCAGCCTTTGTTCCTGCGTTTCCAGAAGTTCATGAATTGTTATGTCGAGTATTTTCTTGCCGAAAGCTGGAATTTCCTTGATTTTCTCTAAAATTACATTTCTCGGCATGCGACACAGATTAACGTCCGTAATGGTTTCTGCAGAATAATTATATCCGCTATTACAGGCTAACCCGAAATAATCACCAGGAAATAGGAAATCTATTACCTGCCGGCGTCCGTCACTAAGCATTTTTGATATTCGCACGCAACCGCTCTGGACGTTATAAAGATATTCTGCCAGTTCGCCTTCTGCACAAATAACCTGTTTAGACCTTTTGGAAATTTTAATTGATGCATCAGACAGGAGTTTGATCTCATTGCCATTTAATGCACTGCACATGGAAACAGTACGCCCGATGCATTTTTCGCAGAATGTCATATTGCATCTGACCACGGAGTTACCGTCCGCTTCATCATATGATAGATGACTTTCCTTTGTTAAATCCATACGCTACCCGGAGCCCCGTTTTTTTAAGTTATTAAATATTTTAATGAATATTTTAAATTTATAAAATATTCAATGCAACTAATATGAAGCTATTGTATAGAAAAAACCTTAATTCAAACTGAATTGTTAGCCTGAATTAAGGTTTAAGTTCGATATATTTTGAATTTATATTTAGTTAGAAATCATAATTTAAAGAAAGCCTGAAATTTCTTCCCGGCATCGGCAGTAAATCCTTAAGGAATGATGTGTGCTCTCTTTGCTCGGAGTTTGTTATATTCTGTGCCTGAAAACGGACATCAAGATTCTTCTCATCCCCAAATGGGCGCCATGTGACTGAGAAATCAAGTGAAACATACCCGTTAGTCGGCAGAACGTTCGCCGCTGTTTTGGTTTTCTTGCCGACAAAGCGTGCTTCACCCCCTACATCAAACATATCTGCCTGATATTCAATACCTATATTGGCACTGGCCGCTGGGATACGGGGAACAACACTTCCATCATTAAAGGTCGCATGAACAAAGTCACCTGACGCATTCAGAACTACCTGGTAATCGCTCTCATCAATCACAGTATAATTGGCTTCAAGTTCGGCGCCATAAAATTTGGCATCCCTGGCTCTGAACTCGATTAGGTTCAGGTCATCCATTAGTTGCCCGGTTTCATGTTCATATATGAAGTTTTTATACCAGGTGTGATAGATATTAAGACTTCCACTGAACAGTCCAACATCTCTTTTAAATGTGATTTCGCCGCTGATCGCCTGCTCATTTTTAAGATTTACATTGCCAAGTTCATAGGCGGAGGTTGCCAGGTGAGGTCCATTTGAAAACAGTTCTTCGGAGGTTGGACTGCGTTCTGACCGGCTTAGGCTGATACCGATCAGATCATTTTCAGTCGGATGAACGGCAGCACCGGCTGAGAAACTGAAATTATTAAAGGATTTATTGAAATTAATTGTTTTGTTTTTAGCCGATTGATGATCAAAACGGCCACCCAGTTCAAATGTAACGGGCTCAACTTCAATTTCCTCTACAACAAAAGCACCCCACTGAAACGTATCTGTCGGCGGGACAAAGGCTTCTTCGCCGATTGCTGAAAAGTCTCTTTTTCTTAATTGAACACCCATTGAACCGCGTACATTTCCAATAGTTTGTTGTAAAAATTCCATCCGGCCTTCCCAACCTTTATTATTAAAGGTTGTTCCCGGAGTGCCATTTTCCAATTCAACATGTTTATAGTCGGCATATCCAAAGCGCATGCGGGCTTCTTCAAAAATCAGGAAATCATTTTCTATATCACCTTTTAAATCGAAACGTTTCTGATCCAGGTTAATACGCACAACTTCCTCTTCATGTTCTTCGTGATCTTCTTCCTCTTCTTCATGGTGATGAGAGTGCCCTGGAACACCATAATCACCATCATTAATATTAAAGGATGCTCCGAACGTGAACCCTTCACCAAAAACAGCTAGACCCAAAGAGCCACCTTTATTTTCAAGATCTGAATTTTCCACGACACCAAATTGCTCTTCTTCTTCTTCCTCTTCAGCATCACCTTCATGTTCTGCTTCTTCCAAAGCGTGAAAAATTTCACTTTCTGCGTAACCGGGAATGCTGTAATCGCCAGTCTTGCGGTAATAGCCATTTACATTAAGAACAAGGTTGTTTACTACTTCAGCGTTGAATGTCCCGCCAGCCGAGCGATCGTTAGATACGCTATCAACAGAAAGCCGTGCTTTTCCCGAAACACCGTTCTCAGGTATAGAAGCAGGAATCCGGTTATCAATAATGTTTACAACGCCACCCACGGCATTGTTACCGTATAGAAGGGTGCTTGCGCCGCGCAAAATTTCAACTCTTTCAGCCGTTAGAGGGTCGCCAGCAACGGCATGGTCAGGGCTGGTACTGGAGGCATCAATGCTACCGATTCCATTGATCAGAACACGGATCCGATCCCCGCCAAGACCACGAATAATAGGACGGCTTGCACCTGAGCCGAAAAAAGTTGATGATATGCCGGGGATTCCCGACAGTGTTTCACCAATTGTTGCTTCCATCTGTTTATTTAATTCGTCATCACTTAAGATGTTGCTGCCCTGCAAAACATCAAAACGGCTTTTTTGGTGCGGGGAAGCTGTCACAAAAATAAGATCCATTTCATGTCCATGATCATCCGGATGAACATGAACGGGTTGTTCCGGATCGCTCAGTGCCGCGATTGTTTCCTGGCTATGCGCCGTTGTCAGCCCTAGTAACATTGTCGCAATAATGCTCATACTTGAAGCCGAAAGTAGATTGTTCATTTTCTGTCCTTTTTAATATACTCTAATTATTGGTAATTTGGACTTAACGTAAAATGTTATAATATATCATTCAAGGTCTTTTTGATTTTTAGGATAATATTTTATAGTTTGTTATGGGGATATATTGACAACCTCCGGTTTGAAACTAAACTATAGTCCAATTGAACTGTGATTTATTTAAATCTATAGTTTAATAAACTTTGGAGCGTTAATGACGTATTTGAGACAACATTTGAAAATTCTTTTAGTGCTGATTTCAGTCTCTTTTGTCTGGATGCATTATTTAATGGCAGAGCACGAAGGAATTAATCACTCGCTGTCAGATGATTGTGTTATCTGCAAAATTACCAAAAATTGCACTTATACTATTAATATAGCAAATGCGCCAAAAGCTGATTTCAATATTAATAAAAGTTTTGTTCAACTTGTCTTGTTTCCAAAAGTATATTTCATCCTTTGGGACAAGCCGTTATCCCGGGCCCCTCCTGTTTCAAAATCATAATTTTTACCAGCATTATTTTGCGGTCATCCAATGCGGATGTTTCGCAGATAATTTGTATGTATAACCCATAAATCGATTGCCGTGTAGCAACAGTTAATGGGCATATTATGAGGGAACAAAATGATAAATAGATCTACTTTAATGAAATGTGAAATGGCTGAGGCAATATGTAGTCCTCCGATATCAAAGGCTATAAATCAACGACTGACAGCCAATCAGAAAATGGTGTATGACATCTTATGTCAGTTGGACCGTTCTGCAGGAGCGTACGAAATACTTGATTTGCTGAGAAAAAAAGGGGTAAACGCAGCGGCAACTGTCTATAGAGCTTTAAATGAATTACAAAATAAGGGGCTAGTGCGCCGCATTTTAAGCACGAGAACCTTTGTCGCTTTAAAAAGTCCAAAAGAAAAACGTGAAGAATCAATTTTACTGATTTGTCAGCATTGCGGTGAGGTATCATCAATAAACGACAAAAAGCTTGCAGAAGTGTTTGATGAAAATATCAGAAAAAGTGGTTTTCAGGTAAGCAAGTATCATTTGGAGCTTATGGTATCTTGTGATGGTTGTTCAAAGAAATATTCAGGACAGACTTAATTATACGTGTCAGGATTTTGTTTTAAAATAAAATAATTAATCAAAGCCTTGGCATCGCCTGAATTCCAATCGGCTGGACCAATCAGGCGGCCAACCTCTTCACCTTCTGCATTGATCAGAATGCTGGTCGGAAGGGCATTGGTCTTTAATCCGCGGGCTACCCCTCGATTGCTGTCAAAATATGTGTTTAGATTATCTATTTTGTTTGTTTTTAGAAACTCTATTGAGCTGTCCATTCCGTCCTGATTCTCTGAAACCAGTACAATCTGGAATTTTTCGCCACCCAAAGATTTCTGAAGTTCATTTAAGTCAGGCATTTCCTTTACACATGGTGCACACCAGGTTGCCCATATATTGACCAGAATAACTTTTCCTTTAAAGTCAGAAAAAGTCACATCATTACCGTTCTCGTCCTTAAAGACAGCTTTGGTAACCAGAACCGGTTTATTATGAAATTCAAATCTTTTCATTGCCCCTGCGGTAAGACCTTGCGGTATGCCGTTATTTGGCGTATTCCCTATCTTGTAAAAAGAAATAGCAGCAATGCACAGGGCAATGAAGGATAGGATATAAGCAGATTTATTTTTCATATTTACCTCGTGCAAAAATATAAAGAACAGACGGATGAACGATAAAACACAAAAACCAAAAGCAAACACTCTCTGGGGCGGTCGGTTCGAGGGAGGTGTATCTGAAATTATGGAAAAGATCAACGCCTCTATAGATTTTGATAAAATCTTATACCGTCAGGATATCCGAGGATCTATTGAACATTGTAAAATGCTGGTGTCCTGTAACATCATCTCGAACGCGGATGGTGACGCTATTCAGTCTGGACTTAAGCAGATTGAAAAAGAAATTGAATCCGGGTCATTTACATTTTCTGCCACCCTCGAAGATATTCATATGAATGTTGAGGCGCGTCTGACGGAAATTATCGGACCTGCTGCCGGTCGGTTACATACGGCACGCTCAAGAAATGATCAGGTTGCCACCGATTTTAAAATCTGGGTTCGGGAAGCCTGTGATCATGCAGACGATGCTTTAAAAGCTCTGCAGCTGGCACTTGTAGAGAGAGCGGAAGAAAATGCTGATGTAATTCTGCCCGGTTTTACCCATCTTCAAAGTGCCCAGCCAGTGACATTCGGTCATCATCTGCTGGCATATTTTGAGATGTTTACTAGAGACCGTCTAAGATTTCAGGATGCGAGAAAGAGACTAAATGAGTGCCCTCTTGGGGCAGCAGCTTTGGCAGGGACATCCTTTCCAATAAACAGGCATCAGACGGCAGAAGCGCTTGGCTTTGACCGGCCAACAGCAAATTCTATGGATTCTGTTTCCGATCGGGATTTTGCCCTTGAATATATGTCAGCGGCGGCGATCAGTGCCGTGCATGTCTCAAGACTTGCTGAAGAAATGGTGACATGGTCTTCGGCGCAATTTAAATTCATTGAAATGTCAGACAGTTTTACAACGGGATCTTCCATTATGCCGCAAAAAAGAAATCCTGATGCGGCGGAACTTTGCCGCGGAAAGTCAGGCCGTATAATTGGCTCACTGAACAGCCTGCTGGTGACAATGAAAGGTCTTGCTCTTACCTTTTCAAAAGATATGCAGGAAGATAAAGAAGCCACTTTTGACGCTGCCGAGACATATGAGCTTATTATTGCTGCAATGACAGGCATGGTTGAAGATATGAAAGTCAATGCTGATAAAATGAAAAAATCGACTGATGTCGGGTTTATTACAGCCACAGACCTTGCGGATTGGGTGGTTCGCGTGCTCGGGCTTCCCTTTAGAAATGCTCATCATATAACCGGTAGCCTTGTTGCCATGGCAGAAAAGAAAGGCTGTGATCTTGACGGCCTGACACTTGAGGAAATGCAAACAGTGGAGCCTAAAATCACAAAAGATGTCTTCAGTGTTTTAAGTGTTGAAAACTCCGTTGCGAGCAGGGTCAGCTTCGGTGGGACAGCACCGTCTGAAGTGAGGCGTCAGGTCAAACTTGCACGGGAAAGGATAGGCTAGATCATGCAGCATATAATAAAGTTGATTTTGATTGGAATTTTATGTTCTATGTCAATATCCTGCGGCAAGCGTGGTGAGTTATTACCTCCTCCGCAAAAACAAGCACCTTCAAACAATAACTAAGCTAGGGATGGCATGAATTTTTTTGAGTATCGCGACGGCGAAATGACCGTTGAGAATATTAAAGTTGCTGACATTGCAAAGCAGGTCGGCACACCATTTTATTTATATTCCAGTGCATCATTGGAATATCAGTATAACCAGTTTAAGGATGCATTTGGTGATCTCGATGTCTTAATTTGTTATGCGGTTAAAGCGAATACAAATCAGTCCGTTATTAAATCATTTGCTGAAATGGGGTCCGGTGCTGATGTTGTTTCAGAAGGTGAAATGAGAAGGGCACTTCAGGCAGGTATTCCAGCAAAAAAAATTGTCTATTCCGGCGTTGCTAAAACGGTTGATGAAATGGTATTTGCGCTTGAGCAGGGAATTTACCAGTTTAATGTGGAAAGTGAGCCGGAACTTTACCAATTAAGTGAAGTCGCGACAATGCTTGGCAAAGTGGCGGATATAACTTTTCGGGTTAATCCGGATGTCGATGCCAAAACACATGCAAAAATTTCAACCGGAAAGTCAGAAAATAAATTTGGGGTTCCCTGGGTTAATGTCCGTGAAATTTGTGCAACCGCGGCAAGCCTTTCCGGTATAAAGCTTGTTGGACTTGATCTTCATATCGGGTCTCAAATCACCGAACTTGACCCATTTGAAGAAGCATTTAAGAGAATTTCAGGTCTTATAGAAACGCTTCGGGAAGACGGACACGAAATTACCCGCCTTGATTTAGGGGGTGGTTTGGGTATTCCTTATCAGGGTGAAGAATTAACACCGCTGCCGGCTGAATATGCGGAAATGGTAAAAAGGGTGGTTAGTCACCTAGGCTGTCAGATTATTATTGAGCCGGGCCGATTTCTTGTTGGCAATGCCGGTATCCTTGTTTCCAAAGTAGTTTATGTAAAAAAAGGACAGGCAAGAAAATTCCTGATTGTAGATGCAGCAATGAACGATCTTGTCCGGCCTAGTATGTATGATGCTTATCATGAAATAGTTTCTGTTAATGAAAGTCATCAGGACAGAGAGCTTTTTGATATTGTCGGACCGGTCTGTGAAACCGGTGACACATTTGCAACCAATCGCTTAATCACACCTATGGAAAAAGGGGATCTTTTGGCGATTCGCTCTGTCGGCGCGTACGGAGCTGTCATGGCATCAACCTATAATACAAGACGGCTTGTCCCTGAAGTGCTTGTAAAAGATAAAGATTTTGCCATTGTCAGGCCAAGACCAACATATGATGATATAATTGGACTTGATCAGCTTGCCCCATGGCTGTCAAAATAGGGTAAGTCTAAATATAATCTAAAAATAAAAAGGGTTGAACTGATAGAAGAGCAGCATAAATCAACAACAGAAAAATTATCTGGGGCTTCCGGTCTGGTTTCATTATCAGGTGGAGTTTACTCAGCGGCCGTTATTTTATGTTTATATATCTGCATTTCTTTCCTTGATCTTTGGGCATTTGTGCCTTCCTGGATGCAGGCAATATTTTATCTGGCCGTTATTTTGGGATGTTCGGCATTTATCATGCTGGGAGTGTCCGGCAGGATAAAAGAAGCTGGATCAGTTTTAAAGTCATGCTTTTATCTGAGTTCACTGGCGGCAATTCTTATTTTATTTGTTAACAGTCAGGATTTTTCCAGATTATCAGAACTTGCCCTTAAACCACGGGCTCTTTTTGATTATCCGTCGGCAGAAATAAAGGTAACAGTTACAGCACCGCTTTATCTAAAGCAGGATACTGTAACCATAGATTTTAAAAAACCGGATGAGATTAAGGCAGCGATAAATCCAGTTTATGAGGGAAGTGTTCTAGATCTTCATGTAAAAGGGCTAAAGTGGGCCCCAGAAATTACTATGTCCGATGGCGTAGTCATCCCATTTGAAGAAATGTCTGATGGCAGCTTTAAAGCAAGTGCGAAAATTGATAAGCAAAATTTATGGTCATTAAAACAGGGGGCTTTTACAATTGCTTCCTGGCCGATCATTCTTATTGATGATCCGGCACCTGTTATAAACCAGTTTGCTATAGAAGATAATAAAAACAGCAAAGGCTATCTGGCATTAAAAGTTGATGTAAATGATGACAGAAAAATCATGAAGACCTCCGTAGGGCTGATTGATTCGAACGGCGTAAAGAGCGATATCAAAAATTTAATGGTCAGTGAAATAGAGGCTTATAAAAATATTTTTTATCTGGACTTTACCGGATCTGATCATTCTGGCGAGACAGTTGATCTCGCGTTATCTGTTGAAGATGAAGCCGGTCAGGTTTCGACAGCCGTTATTCATAAAGTACAAATTCCGGAAAAATTTTATAAAAATGAAATTGCCGGCAAGTTAATATCCCTTCACCGTGAACTGGCAAAACCCGACTATCAATTAAACTCGATTGCCCGACAAATCAGGGCATTGGGCCTTTTGACTGAAAATGAGTTTCTACCGCCCATATATTATATGGCAATGCAATCAGCATACAGACGGCTTTCTGACCCGGTTTATCCGACCGACAGGGAGACGGCGCGTAATTTGCTTTGGGATATTGCCCAGAAACTGGAAGACAGTGAACTGGGACCGATTGAAAACGGGTTACTCGAGTCACTGGACAAACTGACACTTTCTATTAATCAGAATAAAGAGGTTCTGGAAATAAGAGAGAATTTAAGGGAAGTCGACAAGTTGTTTCATGATTATGTATATGCAACATATACTTCCACTTCGGCAAATTACCCTCTTGATATAGATATTGGCGCTTTAAGAAAATTATACAGCTATATTCTTACCTTCAGTGATCAGGGTAAATATTATAATGCTGCCCTTATTGTGGACTTTATGCGTAAAGGGATCGTTCAGAATGATGATCTGATACTTGGAAAAGGTGGTCTCGGGAATTATTTTGCCCTTTCGGAAAGTCAGAAAATCATTGATAATTTAATTGCCATACAGAAAACATTGCTTGCCAGTTCCTTTAATGACCAAATGAAAGTGAAATTAGCCAGTACTATGCGGCAAAAATCAGGACTGGACCTTCGCAATAATGATCAGGAAAAAAATATCAGCCAAAAGCACAGCCAGATATTGCTCCAAACCAAAGTGGGTAATGCGGTTAAACTGTTAGGAGAAAAAATCTCATTTACAGGGGATAGTTCTGGTTATCTGATACAAAATGCTTCAGAGCTTGTTGAAGAAATCCTGGCGGGAATGAGGAAAAGTGAGATTAATCAGGTCACAGAAGATCAAACAGAACTTATCACAGTGATGAGCAATCTGAAAAGGGTTCTGAACAGGCCTATGCTAAAGTCACCAGAGCTTCAGAATATAATGAAGGAAATTACTTCAGCTCCGATAATGTAGTAATGTTATTAGTGAACCTGCTGGTAGGCCATCAGGACCTCATCAACGGCGTGACAAATTTCATCAAGTGAAAATGGCTTACTGATAACGTTATTAATTAAACTACCCATATTATGAGCGCGCTGCTTTTCATGGACAAAACCTGTCATCATTAATATTGGCATTGCCGGATATTCTGCCGTTACTTTTAAAGCAAGTGAAATACCGTCCATAACCGGCATAATGATGTCGGTCAGGAGCAGGTCATATTGATTATTTTCCAATTCAACGATTGCCGCGCCTCCATCCGCTACGCCGATGGTTTCATGACCTCGAAGTTTTAGAGCCCGACAAATAAATGTACGAACGGCGACTTCATCTTCTGCAATTAAAATACGTGCCATAGTCAGTCCAATTGTTACTTACAATGGCCATGAATACACAGAAATTCTTTATATTTTATTATTTTTTCAGTTATTTTTTTACAAAATCAATGCTGATATCTTTTGCTTCCGGTGGAGGAGATGGAAGCGAGGTTTCAAAATTTACTCTCTCGGCAGGATTAAGTTGAGATTTTTGTGGCTGAACGCTCCATTCTCTTATGTTGCGGCGATTTGAATCGAGCAGCATTATTTTAATTGCTGGCACTGATTGTATTTCACTCGAGATATTTTCAATAAACCCGCTAATAACTAGGTTGGATACATTATTTACATTCTCACGCCTAGGAGTAATGCCACCAATACTCAAGCGTTCTTCAATTGGGGCCAGTTCCGGTTTAACAGGGGCTTTTATGACATTTCCTTCTTCCAGACCAATGGCCACATAGAGCTTTTTCGACGCTGGCCAGCTTTTTATGATAGCATCCTGAAAGATCATGAAAGAGCAGATCACGGCCGTTACAAAAACAGCGAGAGAAATCCATCCGACTTTATTGGACCCATATTTTTGATTTTGGAGCGCAGGCAGATTAGAACCCTTTGGTACCGGTCTTCTTCTTTTAGGCGGTTTATTTATGGGGAAGTCGAAATCTTCCTCACCACTTTCACTGCTGCTGTTGTCCGTATTTTCTGTTGCTGTATTTTCATTCTGGGAAGACTTGTTGTTCTGTTCTTTCAATTCTTCATTATCGCCGGACTTTTCTGGCTCAGTCGCTACCGGATTTTGAGGGGTTCTGGCAGCAGCAGGAAAGACACTTTCATCCGGTTTTTGTTCAAACCAGCTATGACTGCATTTTGCACAGCGTACAGTCCTGCCTCTCGGCATTAATGCCGCGGGGTTCACAACATATCTGGATTTACATTCCGGACAAGTCAGGATCATTTAAAAGGCCCGTTTCCTTTATTATAGTTAATTTAAAAAACACGTTATAGTATGCATAGTTATGATTATCAATAGGATATAATTTTGTACCAAAAATTTTCCCGGATGATATTTTTTAAATTATAGCCGTCAAATTGACAAAGTTTCGTTAACATATAGTGTAATCTGGAGATATACATGGCCACCTTAAAATGACCTGTTTAATTCTTTAATGATCGGTAATTGAATTTGCATTATTAAAAGGACTATGGTCTAAGAAGTAAAAATCCGGAATTAGAATTTTAAAGGGTTCTTCATTGGTTGAATTTAGAAATGTAAGCATGAGTTATGATAAAGGACATGAGGTCCTGAATGATATCTCATTTAAGCTTGAACCAGGTTCGATGCATTTTCTAACGGGCCCAAGCGGTGCGGGTAAAACGTCACTTCTAAAATTAATGTATCTGGCACAAAGGCCAAGTCGTGGGGAAATTATGATGTTTGGCCGCGACGTTGCCAAAGCCATGCGTGAAGATCTCCCGAAGCTAAGACGGCGCATTGGTGTTGTTTTTCAGGATTTCAGATTGCTTGATCATATGACAGCCATTGATAATGTGGCCTTGCCCTTAAGAATTGCCGGGGGAAGTGGTGCTCAGATTAATGAACATGTGGAAGAATTGCTGCGATGGGTCGGCCTTGAAGATAAAATGCTCTCACTGCCGTCAACATTGTCTGGTGGGGAAAAACAAAGGGTGGCCATTGCCCGCGCTGTTATCAGACGCCCGGATATTCTTCTTGCCGATGAGCCAACCGGGAATGTGGATCCGGAAATGGCGGAAAGATTAATGTATCTTTTTGTTGAGCTGAATAAATTAGGCACAACAATCGTTATTGCAACCCATGATAATGCACTTGTAAAAAAAGTGGGTGCCCCAAGGCTTCATCTTGTCGGCGGGAGGCTTCTGCATATTGAAGGCAGCAAAAAAGATATTTCAGACTTTAATGTCGGAAAAGAGCGGGACCAATGAGCCGATCTTTCAATTTCCTACCAACAGTTAAAAGCGGCGAAGCGACAAGGTTACTGCCATGGGTAATGGCAATTATGGTCTATTTAAGTGCCCTCGCTGCTACGGGAAGTTTACTTCTGCATTCAGGTTTTGATAATTGGGCAAGTAGTCTTCAAGGGCGTATTACCGTTCAGATCACAGGTGAGGATAAGGACCAGATCACAGCAGAATCGCTGGAAATTCAAAAGGCCTTAAGACAAACGCCAGGGATAGAAGAGGTCAGAATTCTTTCGGATCAGGAACTTAAAACATTGCTTGAGCCGTGGCTTGGGTCAGGCAATATTACGGATGATCTTCCGGTTCCTGTTATGATTGATGTTCAGACAAGTGAAGAAGCCTATGTAAATTTGGATGCACTCGAAAGTAAGCTTAAACAAATAAGTAATAATGTTTATCTGGATGATCATGCAAAATGGCTCAGCCATTTTTATGACCTTGCCTATACAGTTGAATATACAGCTCTTGGTATTCTGATCATGATTTTGCTTGCCTCCGTGGGCATTGTCATATTTGGTACAAAATCTAGTATGTCAGAGCATAAAAATATTATTGCGATTATGCACCTGATGGGCGCTCATGACCAAATGATTGCGAAGGCATATCAGAAACGGTTTATGTATTACGGGTTAAGGGGAGGTCTTATTGGTCTCCTGCTTTCCTTTATAACAGTATATGGATTATTAAATCTGGTTCAGGACCTTTCAGGGGGGTTGGTTGAGACACCAACACTTCCCTATTTAAAAATGTCCGTTTTACTTTTTTTTCCTTTGTTATTTGCTTTGCTGGCCATGTTTACAGCGCGAATAACTGTTATGCGTGAATTGGGAAGGATGGTATAACGAGGTTATGCGAAGTCTTTTAAGTATCATAATTTTTCTGGGCCTGATCTGGCTTGGAGGATTTTTATGGTATATTGATCAGCTTTCAATTAAACCTCCCGGTGGCACACAAAAAACGGATGCAATAGTTGTTCTTACCGGAGGGCAGAACCGACTGGATGTTGCCATTAAATTATTGGAAGCTCATCTTGCCGAGAAACTATATATTTCCGGTGTGGATGAAAAAGTAACACGTGAAGAATTATTAATACTTTTAGGAAGCAGTCCTGATCTTGAAGAATGCTGTATTGAAAGCGGTAATAAGGCGGTGGATACAGTGGGAAACGCAATAGAAACAATGCAGTGGGTTGAAATAAATAATATCAAAAGCCTTAGAGTTGTAACGTCACTTGAACATATGCCGCGGGCAATTGTGGAATTTAAGAGATTTATGCCGAATATAGTGCTAATAGAGCATCCGGTTGGCAGCTGGCGTCCAAAAAATATAAATTATTTTAATTTGTCACAGGAATACAGCAAATATGTTGTCAGCTTACTTCGGGCGAAAATTTCAAGTCCGGTTTCTGAGGGCGTTTCCGCATAATGATATTAGCAGGAGATCAATAATTGACCGCAGTACGATCCGGTATATTTAAAGGGGTGTTTTATGGTTGGACGGCATTATTTTGCATCCTTTATCTTCCGTTATTCTGGATGCCACGAAATGGTCTGATTGCTTTTCAGGGTATTTGGTCACGGGGCGTACGTGTTATTTTACAGACGATCATGAATATTCGATTTGAGGTCAGAGGTGTTGAAAATATTCCACAAGGTGGAGCTCTGATTGCTATGAAACATCAGTCATCATTTGATACATTTGTCATGCATACTGTGGTTAGTCATCCGGCATTTGTCATGAAGAAGGAGCTTTTAAAAATACCACTTTATGGTCGGTTTTGTCTCAACACAGGAATGATCCCTGTAGACCGTGATGGAGGACTTAGGGCCTTGAAAAAACTGATGCAGGATTCAGCTCAATCAATTTCTGAAGAACGTCAGCTGATTATCTTTCCGGAAGGGTCAAGAAGTCTTCCAGGACAAAAAATCGAATATCAGCCGGGCATTTTCGGCATTTATAAATATACGCAGCATGCTGTTATCCCGGTTGCCTTAAATTCCGGTGTATATTGGCCTAAGAAAGGTCATCTGAATCCCGGTGGAGTAATCGTTTTTGAATTTCTCAGTCCTATAGAGCCGGGAATGGATAAAGATGATTTTATGGTTGCCCTTGAAAATAAAATTGAAGCGGCCAGTTTGGCACTTCTGGAAAATTCTGACAGTCAAAATAATTAAATAAAAATTTAAAAGGTAGGAAATTATGAAATATTTAGTGACAGCGATAGCGCTCATTTGCGGACTTTCTCAGTCGGCACAGGCGGCCCCTGGTGATGCAGCCCTTGGTTTAAAAGTAGGCACACTGGGAGCAGGTGTTGAACTTACAATGGAAGCAGTGGAAAATGTAAATTTACGATTTGGTGCAAATTATTTCAAACTGAGCCGCCAGATCAATGTCGAAGATAATGATTATGACATGGATCTTAAGTTAAACAGCTATACGGCATTTGCCGACTGGTTTATTACAGACAGTTCATTTCGAATTACCGCCGGCGCTTTTGTAAATGAAAACGGTCTGACTGGTACTTCGCTTCCAAGCAATACATATGATATTGGTGACAACACCTATACAAGTGCAGAAGTGGGAATACTTACAGCAAAGGTGGATTTTACACCTGTTGCCCCTTATGTTGGTATTGGCTGGGGTAATCCGCTTGCCGATGACAGTGATTGGTCATTCATGTTTGATCTGGGGGTTGTTTTTGCGGGTAAGCCAAGACTTGATATTAATTCGACGGGCGGTCTTCTTTCAAATGATCCTCTGCTACAGGCTGATATTGCACAGGCCGAACAGGATTTCAGAGATACAGATGAAATCAAATATTTAAGATATTATCCGGTTATTTCGGTTGGTTTAAATTATCGGTTTTGATAAGGACCGAAATAGGCTAAATAAAATATTTCCGCGTTGCCGAGCGCTTCTTTAAAATAAGGATTGGCGAAATGCGTTTTAAACTGATTGTCGCGTCTGTTTTAATATTAATTGCGGGCTACAGTTATTTCTGGTTTCACCTGGCGGATCAGGCGAAAAGCACGACCCTAGACTGGGTGGAAAATAGTGAAAAACGGCTTAACGGTACTAAAATTTTTGTTGGGGACGTAAAAGTGTCAGGATTTCCCTATAAAATTATCATTGAAGCGTCGTCCTTAAATGCTGCGGTACCGGCAGGACGTGTTGGCAATCAGCCACTTTCAATAGATGTGCCGGAAATCGCGGTTATATTTCAACCTTGGGATCCAAAGCATGCGATTTTGGTAACCAAATATTTTGATGTTACTCAGGGTCCATTAAATAAGCCTGATTTAAATATCACGTTCGATGATGTCAAAACCTCAGTCATTCTTGACCCTGATACTTCGGAACTAAATAATCTTTCTACTGTTGCTGAAAAAATAAGCTGGTATCATGGTGCCCAGGCAGAACCGACAGAAATTTCTGTAATGGAAAAAGCACAAATTCATCTGCGCCGCTCGAGTGGACAGCCTCAGTCAGTTGAAAGTTACGACCTTCCTGTAAACAGGGCTATTTATTTCAAGGCAGAAAATGTTTTAATCAGGGAATTTGCTAACAGCATTTTGGGTGAAAAAGCCGATAATTTTAAAATTGAAGCCCTGCTCCATGCCAATGAACAGCCGGATTATTCGGTTAGGGGACTATCAAAGTGGCGCGATGATGGGGGAACAGTCAGTATCAGCAGTTTTGAGTACGGAACATCACAAAGTAGCCTGTCATTAAGCGGGGATGTCACGCTTGATGAAAATTTAAAACCGCTTGGCGCTTTTGATGCAAAAGTGGTTGGAATGGGCAGAATGCTTGATCAACTATCGAAAAATCAGACACTTCCTGAGACTGCCCGGCTTTTACTAAAAAGCCAGGCGGAAAATGACAGCCTTGCCGGGGAAGTACCCCTTTCAATCAGTATGCAGAATGGATTGCTTTTTCTTGGCCCTATTCAATTAATGGAATTACCGGCTGTTGTTGAGTGACATTATTTGTCGTGTTTACGGCCAAAATCTGCAACATCCTCATCCTGGCCAGCATCAATAATCTGTCTTCTGATGCGGCGGGTTTTTACAAACATATCATAAAGGGTATCGCCGTCACCCCACCGGATCGCCCGCTGAAGCGCTGTCAGATCTTCGCTAAAGCGTCCAAGCATTTCCAGCACGGCTTCCTTATTATTCAGAAACACGTCACGCCACATCGTCGGGTTTGAGGCGGCTATTCTTGTAAAGTCCCGAAATCCGCCAGCGGAAAACTTAATAACTTCCGATTTTGTGACCTCTTCCAGATCCCGCGCGGTTCCAACGATGTTATAAGCAATTAAATGGGGCACGTGGCTGGTAATGGCCAGAACTTTATCATGATGGGTAGCATTCATAATTTCAACGTTGCTGCCGAGTCCCTGCCAGAATTTGGAAAGTTTCTCGACAGCATTCTGATCAGCATCATCCGGCGGTGTAATAATGGCCCAACGATCGTGGAAAAGGCTTGAAAAACCGGATTCCGGTCCTGATTGTTCTGTCCCAGCAACAGGATGAGCCGGGATAAGATGGACATTTTCCGGCGTATTTGGACCAAGCATTTCAAACACGGCTGACTTAACACTGCCGACATCTGACAGAATGGCGCCTTCTTTCAGGTATGATTTAATTTCCTTACCTATCTCACTATAAGTTCCAACAGGGGTGGCAAGAATGATCAAATCGGCATCTTTTACAGTATCACCAACTTCTGTACAGAGGTCATCGACAAGGGAAAGCTCTTTAATTGTGTTCTGATAATCGGGGTTAATATCATAGCCGGAAAGGACATTAGCCAGTTTTTTATCTTTTATTCCACGGGCAATTGATGAGCCGATAAGCCCCAGTCCGATGATTGCAATTTTATCGAATAATGCCATTTATTTATCCAGAAATTTTCCAAGCAATTTTATTATTTCTCTGTTTTCTTCTTCCGTTCCGACAGTCAGCCTTAAAAATTTTTCAAGGCCCTGACCTTTATAATATCTTAAAATATAGCCATTCTTCATCAGATAATCATTTGCTGCCGCCGCTGATTTTTCATTGTCATCAAACCTGAAAAGGATGAAATTTGTGGCGCTGGGTATGACATGAAGCCCCAGTGATGAGATCTCAGCAGAAAGCCAGTTTCGCCATTTTTTATTAAAGGCAATCGCCTTTGTTTCAAATTCAGTATCTTTCAGGGCAGCAATTCCGGCGATCTGTGCACTAGAAGGAACATTAAACGGGTCGCGCAGTTTGTTGAGCGTTTCGGCAATTTTCGCGTTTGAATAGCCCCAGCCCAGACGTAAGGCGGCAAGCCCGTATAATTTTGAAAAAGTACGGGTCATCAGGATATTTTCTGACTTTTCCACCAGATCAATGCCGGCATCATAATCATCGGCACAGACAAATTCGGCATAGGCGGCATCAAGCACCAGCAGCACATCATCTGGGATAGTCTTCCAAAGCCGTTCAATTTCGCTTCTTGGTAAATATGTGCCGGTGGGGTTATTGGGGTTGGCAATAAAAATGATCCGGGTTTTATCGTTCAGTGAAGATAAAATATTATCGACATTGGCAGTATATTTTATATCTTCCACTTCTATGGCTTTGGCGCCCATAGCTTTTATAGCGATCGGATACATTGAAAAACTGTGTGCCACATATAGGGCATGATCACCCGGTGAAAGATAAGCGCGACAAGCCAGTTTCAGGATTTCATCCGACCCGACACCGCAGACAATATTCTCAGCTTTAATATTATGTTTTTGTGCCAAAGCTTCGCGCAGATCATAATAGGCGGGATCAGGATAGCGGTGAAGTTCGCCTGCCGCATTCCGATAAGCTTCCATTGCTTTAGGACTTGGGCCTAATGCGCTTTCATTCGCGGATAGTTTATGAATATTTTTGACATTATCGACTTTTGCCTTACCGGCAATATAAATTTCAAGATCATCTATCCAGCTGTGTGTTTTAGGGCCGCTCATTTTGAACCTTGGTCTTTTTTGTTAATTTCCTGTTTTGATCTACACGGAACTGAGCAATTAAACCACAAAAAATTTTTGTTTTTTCGTAAATAAAGGGCAAAATTGCTACCACGATGTAAAGAACGGTTGACTTACTTTTGTGCTGCAGTAGAAAACTAGAAGCATAAATAATTTACCAAGATCAGGATTATGGACACAGAAAAACAGCAAATTCCAGTTGATGAGGGTTTCGCCGAAGTGGTTACACTGGGGGAAAAAGACCCTCTTTTGCTTTCGTCCGGTGAAGTTTTGTCTCCTTTTAAAGTGGCTTATAAAAGCTGGGGTGTTCTGAACAAGGATAAAACAAATGCAATTCTGGTCTGTCATGCCCTGACAGGGGATCAATATGCCCGGGGTCAAAACCCCTTAACAGGAAAAGAAGGCTGGTGGCCGAAAGTGATAGGTCCGGGACTGCCAATTGATACCAATAAATTCTTTGTCATCTGTACAAATGTTCTTGGCTCCTGCTCAGGAAGCAGTGGTCCAATGGAAATAAATCCTGCGACCAACAAACCATATGGACTTGATTTTCCGGTCATTACCATTGCTGATATGGTTTCTGCTCAAGTGCGGCTGATTGATCATTTTGGCATTGAAAAGCTTTATTCAGTAATCGGTGGCTCAATGGGAGGAATGCAGGTACTCCACTGGGCAGTTGACCATGGGAAGAGAGTTAAAACAGCCATTCCCATTGCCTCAACCTGGCGACATTCGGCACAGAATATTGCGTTTCATGAAGTGGGGCGACAGGCGATTATGGCAGACCCGAACTGGCAGAACGGCCGTTATTATGAAAAGGAATCCCGTCCTCATGCTGGCCTTTCCGTGGCACGTATGGCGGCTCATATTACCTATATGTCCGAACGCAGCCTTACCTCAAAATTCGGTAGGAACTTACAGGACCGGGAAAAACTGACATTTGGTTTTGATGCGGATTTTCAGATTGAAAGCTATCTGCGTTATCAGGGTATCTCATTTGTCGACCGTTTTGATGCAAACAGCTATCTTTATATTACCAGAGCGACGGATTATTATGATATTACGGCCGGCTTTGGGGGGAACTTAACTAAAGCTTTTGAAGGTACGCCCGTTAAATTCTGCATCATTTCCTTTACCTCTGACTGGTTATATACAACCGAGGAGAACCGCGAATTGGTGCGCGCCCTGAATGTTGCGGGAGCACAGGTCAGTTTTGTAGAAATTGATATGGATAAGGGGCATGACAGCTTTTTGCTCGATTGTCCGGAAATGTTCAATATCATTGAAGGCTTTCTGGCAGCAGAATCGGAAGGTGTTTAATGGATATTGATCAGAATAATCATCGCGAGTCGGATATACGTATAGATCTGTTGCTCATTGCAAATATGATACCCGAAGGTGCCCGGGTGCTTGATGTTGGCTGTGGTGATGGTGAGCTTCTTGATTTCTTACGCAAAGAAAAGAAAGTGGATGCCCGCGGTATAGAGCTTAGCCCCGAAGGTGTTAAGCAAAGTGTGGCAAAAGGACTTTCTGTCATACAGGGAAATGCGGAAGAGGAGATTAAACATTTCCCTGACAACAGTTTTGATTATGTTATCCTAAGTCAAACATTACAGGCAATGGACCGCCCGGATAAAATTCTGGAAGAACTTCTCAGGGTTGGCAAAAGGGCAATTGTTTCCTTCCCCAATTTTGGCTATTGGCGGGTAAGGCTTCATTTAATGCTAAAAGGTAAAATGCCGGTCACCAAATCGCTTGACAGGCCCTGGTATCGTACTCCGAATATTCATTTCTGCACGATCCGCGATTTTGTTGATTTATGCCAAGAGCTCAATATTAAAATTGAAAAGGGTATGGCTGTGGACAGTTCGGGAAGCAAGATGTCGATCAAATATATGATGCTGGCAAATCTGTTCGGGACACAGGGTTTATATGTTTTAGCCCGCAACTAGGCCTTTATTCATGGTGCGACATGGGGGAGCCGGCCATGGCCGGCTGCGCGACGACCTGTTTCTGAGGCTGTTTTGTATTGGCGGCATATATTTGCTTTTCTGCTTCAATAATGAGGACTCCGGCAAACTGGCTCCACCATCTCTGTCCTGTGCTTTCAAGTGTTGCCAGTGCCATTAACATGGTCCTGCTTTTAAATGGAGGCAAAAACAAAGCCGATGTCCATCTGGTTGGGGTAAGCATATTATTGATCAGGATTTTTTTAATCTGTTCAGTAGAAAATGGAATACCATGACCGAAAGGTGTTGCTTCAGAACGGCACCACGGACCAAGACGGCTGGGAACAATTATTAGGACCTTGCCACCGGGTGCCAGGCTGCGCCATATTTCACGTAACAATTGTTTGCTATGATCAGTATGTTCAAGACAATGAACCAGAATGACCCGGTCCATACTGGCTTCCTTTATCGGCAGATCGGTTTCTCTTGCCAATGCAGCAAGATTTCCCTGATAACGTCCATATTCATCTTTGACATTTTCCCTAAAGCGTGGCCAGCGCATTACGCCCTGCAAAGTTGGCATAATGGCCGCAATATGATTTGCCTCATCACGAAATGGTTTTAAATATGGCACGGCATATCCAAGACCCATAATATCCATCCCTTTGACGGAAGGCCATAGAGTGCGAATCTGATTACGGATCAGCCGTGTCGTAATCTTACCCAGAGGAGAGCTATAAAAAGTGTTTAAGTCCACTACATCCTGAAACATCAATGGAGTCCATTAGAAAAATATTATAAGAAATTATAGCGTATTAATTATAGTTGCCAATATTTTATGGTCATAAATATTTCGGCCCACTTACGGGAATAAGCGAGCCGAAAAGAGAGGGGGAAGTTATTAAGGTCTCCATCAACACAATCTTTTTAAGAGACGATATAACATAACATTATAATCTGATAAGTTCAAGCTTTTTTTACATTAAATTTTTATGACCAATTATTAAGAGAAATTCTCTTGTTATTCGGGGAAAGATATTACAGAATTACGCGCATTGATATATAAAATTGGGGAATACGGACAGGAATTATTATGAATAAGATTAAATACGTAAGTATAGTCATTCTGGCCTTTTTAATTTCAGCTTGTGATAATTCAACATCAACGGATCAAAAAGCGCAGGGAAACGAAGATACAAAAATTTCCGGTGTTAACTTTGATGATATGGATACAAGCGTAAAACCTGGCGATGATTTTAATCTTTATGTTAATGGGGGGTGGGTTAAAAAAACGGAAATTCCGGCTGATAAAAGGCGCTTTGGTTCTTTTGATAAATTGCGTGATGGCGCGGATGCCGATGTGCGTGCTATCATTGAGGAAGCCTCTGCTTCCGGAGCAGCCAAAGGCACCAATGAACAGAAAGTGGGCGATCTTTATAAATCCTATATGGATATAGATAAAAGGAATGCTTTGGGCATTACCCCGCTTAAAGCACGTATGGATGATATAAATGCAATTTCGGATTTGAAAGGCTTGTCAGAATATTTTGCTGATGCAGGGAAATATTCCTTTAATACGCCGCTTGCTCTTTATGTCGATGTTGATGCCAAAATTCCGACCGCCTATGCACTACATGTTTATCAGTCCGGTATCGGTCTTCCGGACCGGGAATATTATTTCAAAGATGATGATAGATCTGTTGAGATCAGGCAAAAATATCTTGAGCATGTCGAAAAGATGCTCTCTCTTGCCGGAATTGACAATGCCGCGGTAGTGGCAAAAGTTGCGGTTGATCTTGAAACAAAAATTGCTGGGGATCAATGGAAGAAAGAAGATAACAGGGATGCCAATAAACGATATAATAAAATTCAAATTGCTGATTTTAAAACGTTAATGTCCAATTTGGATGTGGGCTCCTATCTTAAAATAACAGGTGTGCCCGATATCCCTGAAATTATCGTCAACCAACCAAGCTTTCTCGAAGGGATCAATTCACTGTTGGTCAGTGAAAGCCTTGATCATTGGAAAGATTATTTAAAATGGTCACTTATCAATGATATGGCAAGCCGCCTAAACGAAGAAATGGATAACCAGAATTTTGATTTCTATGGTAAAACGCTAGGGGGCACAGAAAAACAGCGACCGATGTGGCAGCGGGCAACGGCCGTCGTCAGCAATAATCTTGGTGAAGTTGTTGGCGAAGTTTATGTATCGAAACATTTCAAACCGGATGCCAAGGCTAGAATGGTTGGACTTGTCCAAAATCTGATTGATGCTTATCGTGACAGTATTATTAATCTGGATTGGATGGGCGCAGAAACAAAACAGAAAGCTTTGGCAAAGCTTGCCAAATTTACTCCGAAAATAGGATATCCGGATAAGTGGAAAGATTATTCTATGCTGGATATAAGTGCGGCAGATCTGGCAGGCAATATCGAACGGTCGGCTTTAACCGTACATAATCGGGAATTGGCCAAATTAGGTGGCCCAATTGACCGCACCGAATGGGGCATGTATCCGCAAACGGTGAATGCCTATTATAACCCGACCATGAATGAAATTGTTTTTCCGGCCGCAATTCTGCAACCGCCATTTTTCAACATGGCAGCGGATGATGCCGTCAATTACGGGGGTATTGGCGGTGTAATTGGACATGAAATAGGGCATGGGTTTGATGATAGTGGCAGTCATTATGATGGTGATGGAAAGCTTGATAACTGGTGGACAGATGAAGACAGGGCAAAATTTAAAGAACGCACTGATCGGTTGATCGCCCAGTATGACGCTTTTGAGCCTATCAAGGATAATCATGTCAACGGCACATACACTCTTGGTGAAAATATCGGTGATCTTAGCGGTCTTAGCATCGCTTATAAAGCCTATAAAAAATCACTGGGTGGGAAAGAAGCCCCTGTTATTGACGGGTTGACCGGTGACCAGCGTTTCTTTATTGGCTGGGCCCAGGCATTTCAGTCAAAAATACGTGATGAGGCGCTGTTACAGCAGATTGCTACTGATCCACATTCGCCGGACCAATACCGAATTAATGGTGTGGTGTTCAATGTCGATGCCTTTTATAAGGCTTTTGATATTGGACCGGATTCCAAACTTTATATTCCACCTGAAAAGCGGGTAAAAATCTGGTAACTCAATTATTTTTTCTGCATCTCCAGCAATTTGGGCCGTAAAAACGCCCAATTGCTGTTGGCCAGGATCATGTTGGTCCCACGATCACTTTCCCAATGGTCTTTAAATTCCTGTGAATAATGTAAAAAGAGTTGCCCGGCGACAACAGTGAAAACCTCCGGGTCACTTGGGTTCGTATATCCTTCGGAAACGCCGAGCGGATCATATCCACCATATTGGGGGGCATAACGTTCAGGCGCCGCTGCAAAAAGATCGCGGTTTTCAAGACTTGAGAAAAACCAGGTTGACCCCGCCCAGTCAACCTGGAATTTCTCCTCTCCCCTTATTGCGGATTTTTGTTTTTGGTAAGCAACAGTATCATAGCCGTATATGGCTATATCTTTGCTTGTGTTAAATATGACGCTATCAGCGGCATAATCCTGAGATGCCAGATAAAATGAATATACCCCAAGGAATGAGGCAACAAGGGCAGAAATAATCAGCAGGTTACGGTGCAGGTTTTTCATGTGGTTCTCATTTTAGCGTGTCGGGACAGGTTCGTCGCCACTATAATCATAAAACCCCTTACCGGTTTTGCGACCCAGCCAGCCGGCTTCGACATATTTAATAAGCAGCGGACTTGGTCGGTATTTACTGTCCGAGATTCCTTCGTAAAGGACCTGCATAATAGCAAGACAGGTATCAAGGCCGATAAAGTCAGCAAGCTTAAGTGGACCCATAGGGTGATTGGTGCCAAGTTCCATTCCCCTGTCAATATCGGTAATTGTGCCGACACCTTCATATAATGTAAAGGCCGCCTCATTGATCATCGGCATTAGTATGCGGTTGACAATGAAACCGGGAAAATCCTCGGAGGTAACAGAAATTTTTCCTAACTTTTTAATTATACTTTCAATTGTTTTATAAGTTGTCTGGTCCGTCGCAATACCCCGGATCAGTTCAACCAGTGCCATCACCGGCACAGGATTCATAAAATGAACACCAATAAACTTATGCGCCCGGTCAGTGACCGATGCCAGCCGTGTAACGGAAATGGATGATGTATTGGTCGCCATGATAGCATCCGGTTTTAAAATACCGCTCAGTTCCCTGAAAATCGCTTTTTTAACGTCTTCGTTTTCTGTTGCGGCTTCAATGGCAAGGTCGACATCGGTAAAATCAGCGACGCCAATAGTCGTTTTAATTCGGCTGAGTGCCGATTTGGCCTGCTCCTGACTGATAATTTCCTTATCAATTTGCCGCTGCATATTTTTTTCAATTGTCTCTAGTGCATTATCCAATGCATCCTGACTGATATCACTAAGAAGGACGTCAAAATCAGCGAGGGCAAACACGTGGCAAATGCCATTGCCCATCTGTCCGGCGCCAACGATACCGACTTTTTTAACCATCAGGAAAGTTCCTTATCAAGCTCGGGAAGGGCAGTGAATAAATCAGCGACCAATCCATAATCTGCAACCTGAAAAATCGGGGCTTCCTCATCCTTATTGATGGCGACAATTATCTTACTGTCCTTCATTCCTGCAAGATGCTGAATGGCACCTGAAATACCAACAGCAATATATAGCTCAGGGGCCACAATTTTTCCGGTCTGACCGACTTGATAATCATTGGGCACATACCCGGCGTCGACTGCTGCGCGGGAAGCTCCAATTGCTGCACCAAGTTTGTCAGCAACGCTTTCTATTAAAGAAAAATTCTCCCCGCTTCCCATACCGCGGCCACCTGAAATGATGATTTTGGCACTGGTCAGTTCAGGGCGTTCTGATTTACTCAGCTCAGCGCTGACAAAGCTGGAAAGGCCAGGATTTGCCGTTGCATCAATTTTTACCACTTCGGCATTGCCATTTCCCATTTCCGCAGCGGCAAATGCTGTTGTGCGGACGGTAATCAGTTTCTTAGCATCCGATGACTGTACTGTTGCAATCGCATTTCCTGCATAAATAGGACGTTTGAAGGTATCATCACTTTCAATGGCAATAATGTCTGAAATCTGTCCCATATCAAGGAGAGCAGCTACCCTGGGCAAAAAATTCTTACCGGTTGTCGTAGCAGCGACCATGATCTGGTCATAGTCATCGGCAATGCTGACAACCAGCGGGGCTATTGTTTCAGCAAGGGGGTGTTCATAGTCAGCACTATCGGCAAAGAGAATTTTTGCCACACCGCTTATTTTTGAAGCAGCTTCGGCAACGTTGTTACAGTTGGAACCTGCAACTAGAATATGGATGTCACTGTTAAACGACCTGGCCGCAGTGACAGTATTTAATGTGCTGTCTTTAATGTCTTTATTGTCGTGATCAGCTATTACAAGTACGGTCATTTTATATTACTCCTGCTTCGTCACGAAGTTTTGAGACCAGCTCGGATACGCTAGAAACCTTTACTCCGGCACTGCGCTTAGCTGGTTCCTCGACTTTTAAAATTTTAACGCGCGGTGAAATATCAACGCCATAATCATCTGGTGTCTTTTCATCAAGCGGCTTTCGCTTTGCTTTCATAATATTTGGCAGCGACGCAT
Organism: Emcibacteraceae bacterium; assembly: GCA_041396985.1. Lineage (NCBI taxonomy): Bacteria > Pseudomonadati > Pseudomonadota > Alphaproteobacteria > Emcibacterales > Emcibacteraceae > Emcibacteraceae bacterium. The sequence continues at coordinate 58,458 of JAWKXO010000002.1, read as the reverse complement.
AACGGGGTTCATTGAGCCGAAGGTCAGTTGTAATCACTGAAGGCAATGTGAGCTTCACAGTTTCAAGACCACCGTCAATTTCCCGTGTGACATTCACTGACTTACCGTCAACTGCGACTTTGGAGGCAAAAGTTCCCTGCCCCCATCCAAGAAGAGCCGCCAGCATCTGGCCAGTCTGATTGCAGTCATCATCAATGGCCTGCTTTCCCATCAGAACAATTTCCGGATTTTCTTCCGCGACAATGGCTTTTAAAATTTTGGCGACGGCAAGGGGTTCAACATCAGCGTCTGTTTTTACAAGGATAGCGCGGTCAGTGCCCATCGCAAGTGCGGTTCGCAGTGTTTCCTGCGCCTTGTCCGGGCCTATGGAGACAGCGATAATTTCTTCGGCGTTTCCGGCTTCTTTAATGCGGATGGCTTCCTCAACAGCGATTTCATCAAACGGATTCATTGACATTTTGACGTTTGCCAGCTCAACTCCACTGTTATCTGATTTGACGCGGGCCTTGACGTTATAATCGATCACGCGCTTAACGGGGACAAGAATTTTCATGAACCTTTTTCTCCGGTATCTGATCCAATTTGTTAAACTACACTATAATAACTATTGGAACATATTCAATGGGATTTAAGGTCAAAAAGTTAATCAATGTCACTTTGACATTCTATGAATTCCAGACTACGATCTTTGCATATAATAATATAAATTCGGGACCGAACATGAAATATAATTATAAGCATTTTTTGTCTCTGGCATTGATGGTTTTAATATGGCCATCATTTGCATCGGCAGAGACTTATGTTCGTTATGAACAGGGCGGAAAAATAAACTGGGGAGAGCTGAAAGGGGATTTAATTCTTGAGCTTTCGGATGCGCCCTATATGGGAGGAAGGGAAACCGGAAATACAGTCAAGCTCTCTATAGTCAGATTGCTGGCGCCAGTTGATCCCAAAGATGTTTATATGACTGCGTTTAATTATAAGGACCATATTCCCCCGGCCAGCATAAAAACAACGCCCTATCCAGGGGTATTTATGGTTCCTGCCGGCACTCTGATCGGGCCAGAGGATAATATTGTCCATCCGTCCGACAGTGCAAATATTGGTTATGAAGCTGAAACTGTAATTGTGATAGGCAAACGGGCCAAGGACGTTTCAGTTGAGGATGCCTCAGAGTATATATTTGGCGTCACTGCCGGGAATGATGTTTCAGTGCGGGACTGGATTGATGCGGACATACAATGGTTTCGCGGCAAAGGGGCGGCTGGGCTTAATGCTGTTGGGCCTGTGTTGCAGACAGGTCTTGATTATAAAAATCTGACCCTTACCGCACGGCTAAATGGCGAAGTTAGGCAACGCGGCAATACATCGAATATGATCCATAATTTTGATGAAATGGTAAGTTATATATCAAAATATTTTGTTCTCAATCCAGGGGATATGATTTGGTCCGGGACAATCGGAACATCTGAAAAACTAAACGTGGGCGACACTTACGAAGTTGAAATCGAAGGTGTCGGAATTTTAAAAAACGAGATTGTCCAGGGTGAGTAAACCGGGCAATTGAAAGGGAGAGACGTATGATTAAAATAGTTACAGCGGGTCTGTTGGCGGCACTTATGATTGCCGGTAATGCATCAGCACAGACATATGTTCGCTATGAACAAAACGGTATGGCTTCATGGGGCGAACTTAAAGGCGATACCATTGAACAGTTAAGTGGCGCCCCTTATCTTGAAGGGAAAAGCACCGGAAAATCAGTTAAGCGCGCGGATGTCAAATTACTGGCACCGGTTGAGCCAAAGCTCGTTTTTATGACAGCGCTTAATTTTAAAAGCCATATCGGGGACCGCGAGCCGGCAAAATATCCGGGTCTATTTACAGTTCCGGCCCATTCCATTATTGGCCCGGAAGACAATATTGTCCGCCCGGCTGAAAGTAAAAATCTCCACTACGAAGCAGAAATGGTTGTGGTTGTAGGCAAACATGCCAAAAATGTGCCACTTGAAAAAGCGGGAGATTATATTTTTGGCGTGACAGCAGGCAATGATGTGTCTGAGCGGGACTGGCAACGAAATGATATTCAATGGCTTCGTGCCAAAGGGACCGACGGCTTTAACGCGGTTGGTCCGGTTCTGGTAAAAGGGCTTGATTATACAAATCTGGAAATTGAAGGTCGTCTGAATGGGGAACGGGTTCAGGGTCAGAATTCATCAGATATGCTCTTTGATATGAACTATATGGTTTATTATATATCCAAATATTTCACCCTTGAGCCGGGGGATCTTATCTGGTCCGGCACAATGGGTAGTACCAAGAAAATGGAACCCGGTGATGTCTATGAAGTAGATGTAGAGGGCGTAGGCGTCCTAAGTAATAAAGTTGAACAAGGAAAATAAGACTATGAAATTAAAAACTGTTGCCGCGGGGGTTCTCGCGGCACTGCTGGTGACGAGTATTGCATCAGCGGAAAAATATGTGCGTTATGAACAAAATGGTGCTGTTTCCTGGGGGGAACTTGCAGACGGCACAATTTATCAGTTATCAGATGCCCCTTATTTAGGTGGTAAAAGAACAGGGGCTTCTGTTTCTGAAAATTCAGTGAAATTAAAGGCACCGGTGGACCCGAAACTTTCCTTTATGACCGCCTTTAATTACAGCAGTCATAAAAAGGAAACTTTTGGTATTACCAAGGATACAACAAAGCAGCCGGGGCTTTTTACGGTTCCTGCAAACTCTATAATTGGTCCGGGTGAAAATATGGTGCGCCCAGAGGGAGCCACAAATTTCCATTATGAAGCAGAGATGGTTGTGGTGATCGGGAAAAAGGCCGAAAATGTCCCGCTTGATAAAGCGCATGAATATATTTATGGCGTGACCATTGGTAATGACGGGTCTGAGCGTGACTGGCAAGCCAATGACATACAGTGGACCCGTGCAAAAGGATCAAGGAACTTTAATCCGGTTGGACCTTATCTGGTTACCGGCCTTGATTATACCGACCTTGATATTGAAGGCCGTCATAATGGTGTAAAATCACAAGGGGCTAATTCTTCGGGAATGATTTTCGACTTTAATTATATGGTTCATTATATTTCCCAGTATTTCACGCTGGAGCCGGGGGACATTATCTGGTCAGGCACTATGGGCGATACCGGGCCGATGCAGCCGGGTGATACCTATGAAATAACCGTTGAAGGGGTGGGAACATTAAAAAACAAGCTGGTTCAGGCAGAATAATTTTTTAAAAAGGTTATCTTTAAGTAAGTATTCCTATAGAGTTGACATATATGTGGGGAGAATTTATTTTGTAAATACAATTATTAGGGGGCGATAATTGAGAAAACCAAGAGATTTATTAGATAAAATTTGGGAAAGTGTTAGGGGCCAATCGGAAGCTCATACAAAGCTTTTGAAGCGGTGTAGTGTATTAGCCACAATTTTATTACCTATTCTTTTCGCGCTGGTTACTACCTTTAAAAGTGAATGGTTTACAAATTACGATAAGTTATTTTGGTTTATTTTAGCGGCTCTCATAATATTACAACTTATATTTGGTTCATTTGTTATATATAGCAGCAAGTCAACTTATGATGTTTTAATATATTCCAATGATATTTATAAACAATACCAAGAGAAAAGGAATATGTTGGAAGATGCTGAACGCGATTTGAAATTACAGACATTTTTAGCTTCTTATTCAAAGAATTGGATTAATCAAATCCCATATTTGGCTGATAACATAAGAAATGATCCGAAAAATTTAAAAGATAGTCTCAATGATATTTTTTCGGTAGTGACGGAAGATGAAGATTCAATAATATTATTAGAGCCAAAAGAACATATTAAGTTCGTTTTGTATATTTATGATGAAATGAAAGATGAATTATTACCTCTATGGAAGCAAGAGACGACCTCAGGTAAAAAAATTGTAGATAATAATTCAAGAGTGTGGAAACCTGGTGAAGGACATGTAGGAATAGCTTTTAATCAAGGAGGAACTATATGTACTGCTGATGCAACTGAATCAAATGTTGCAAATGCATTTAGAGCGCCGCAAACTAAATTAAAAGAATATGATGAAGAACTTTATAAATCGTTTTCCTCTGTTACATTATTTAATGGTTCAGGAAATAAGATTGGTGTGTTAGCTGCAACAAGTAATCACAAAGGAAGGTTTGAACCCAATACGTATGCTCAATTTGTAAATTTAGCATCCTCTGTAGTATCTGCAATTTTACACAATCAACATATTAAAGACATAATAGCAAGTAATACTAAAGTTTGAATTTAATTGATAAGTAACACTTTGATGATATATTATAATGGTAAAGGAGATAGATATGGCTAGGAATGAAACGTGTGCTTGGGAAATCTCAAGCGATGGTTATATAACTTTCGATACAACTGTTTCAAATGCGGCCATTAGAGTTGCAAGAGATCCTGCTACTACAGAGATTGAGCGTCAAAAATATGCTAGACAGGCAAATAGAAATGCTCACTCAACATATGAAGCTATTAGGAACAGTAGAAAAAGAGGATAGCCATTTTCCAATAGTTTGAAATTAAAAGCCCCGCTTATGCGGGGCTTTTTTGTTTTTACGCCATTAGGGCTTTTGCACTGATATTGACAATCATTGCCACCAGATAAGCGAGCGCGAAGAGATATCCGGCCATGAAAGCGGTCCAGCGCCAGCTGTTGGTTTCGCGTCTTGCCGTCGCCAGTGTGGCGAGGCATTGCGGCGCATAAATATACCAGGCCAAAAAGGCAAGCGCCGTTGGCAAGGGCCAGGAATTCTGCAGCACGGTAGATAGGCTTTGGGCGACCTGATCTTCATCACCCTGCAGGGCATAAACGGTGCCAAGCGCACTAACCGCCACTTCGCGGGCGGCCATGCCGGGAACCAGGGCAATGGAAATTTCCCAGTTAAATCCAAGCGGCGCGAATATCGGCTGTAACGCCCGGCCGATCATACCTGCAAAACTGTAATAAATGTCTGGTTCCGTCGCATCCTTTGGAGCAAATGGATAAAGGGTTAAAGCCCAGAGGGCGATGGCCGCATATAAAATAATAGTTCCGGCGCGGCGCAGGAAAGCCCGGACCCGTTGCCATAGTTCAAGCAACACATGATTTAATCGTGGCATCTGATATTTTGGCAGCTCCATCAAAAACGGCTGCAAAGTTCCTTTGGTGATGGTCTTTTTCATAACGGCGGCGACAATGATTGCGCTGACAATTCCGGCGAGATAAAGGGTGAAAAACACGACGCCCTGGAGCCCGAAATATCCAAGCACCGGTTTGTTGGGGATAAAGGCGGCAATCATCAATGTGTATACGGGGAGCCGCGCTGAGCAGGTCATTAGCGGCGCGATCATGATTGTTGTGATGCGATCACGGTGGTTTGCTATGGTTCGGGTTGCCATAATACCCGGAATTGCGCAGGCAAAGCTGGAAAGAAGTGGAATAAAAGCACGTCCATTAAGGCCAACTTTTGCCATTAATTTATCCATGATGAAAGCGGCACGGGCCATATAGCCGCTGGCTTCCAATGTCAGAATGAATAAAAACAGGATGATAATCTGAGGCAGGAACACAAGTACACTGCCAACACCGGCAATAAGTCCGTCCTGGATAAAGCTTCGAAACCAGTTGTCAGGAAGATTTTCGCCGATAACCTCACCCAGTGCTGCAAATCCCCCTTCTATCAAATCCATAGGGGTTTCTGCCCAGCTGAAGACCGCCTGAAACATGAAAAATAAAATAACAAAGAATAAAATGGGGCCAATAACAGGGTGCAGGGCCACACTATCCAGAATACGGGTCATTTTATGATGACCGCCTTCAGCCACCTGGACCAGGGAAGTGATCCGTCCCGCTTCTTTTTGCAGGGCTCGGGTTGATTTATCTGACTTTATCCCTATTGGTTTTGCATAAGCGCTGGCGTCACGGTTCAGAAATTCTTTAAGGGCTTCGACACCACTTCTTCTTACGGCGATTGTGGTTATTACCGGAAGTCCGAGTTCTTCAGCCAAACGGTCCACATCAATTTCAATGCCGTCCCGTGTAGCAAGGTCATGCATATTAAGGGCAACAATCATCGGAAGTCCCAATGTTTTTAGCTCAAGCACAAGCCGCAGGTGAACCCGGATATTGGCGGCATTAATGACACAGACCAGAACTTCGGGTTGCTGTTCCATTTCGTGTACGCCGGTGATAATTTCCCTGCTGACCTTCTCATCAAGGCTGCGGTCATTTAAGCTGTAAATTCCGGGAAGATCGAGAATTTTAACGTCATGCCCGCCTTCTGTAGTCATGGTGCCTGAACGGCGCTCAACGGTCACTCCTGGATAATTTGCTACTTTCTGGTGACTGCCGGTTAGGGTGTTAAAAAGGGAACTTTTCCCGGAATTTGGAGCACCGATCAGGGCGACTCGGAGAGCTGTCATTTCTGTTCTCCCAGAATGATAGCCGCAGCCTCCATTTTTCTGAGGGCAATGGTCATGGTACCGATTTTTACGGCAATAGGATCACCACCAATAGGGCCCTGATGCAGAACTTCAATGGAAAGACCTTCCTCAAACCCGATTTCAAGCAGGCGATCTTCTAGGTCTGCTGCAAATTCCTTGTCTTTAACACGGCTGGTATCAAAACCGGCAATAAAGCTGGTTTCACCAATTCTCAAGTCACTTAAATATCTCGTCATCATTTATTCTTATTAATTATCATTATTAATATCATTAAGTCATAGCGGATTTTATAGATCAATGAAACAAAATAATAGTGGGGAAATGACAAAGCCCGCACTGAAATTTTTTCAGGACGGGCTTTATGGATTTATAATGGTATTTAAGATTTAATCGGCATCAAATTTAATACCTTGTGCCAGAGGCAGTTTGGTTGAGTAATTGGTGGTGCTGGTCATACGACGCATATAGCCGCGCCAGGCATCAGATCCGCTTTCACGGCCACCGCCGGTTTCTTTTTCACCGCCGAAAGCGCCGCCGATTTCGGCACCGCTGGTACCAATATTAACGTTAGCAATACCGCAGTCACTACCGAATTCAGAAGTAAACATTTCGGCTTCCAGAATATTGGTCGTGAAAATTGCCGAAGAAAGCCCTTGCGGAACATCATTTTGCCGGGCGATGGCATTTTCAAGATCAGTATATTTAAAGGCATATAAAATTGGGGCAAAAGTTTCGGTCTTAATATTGGCATCATCACCGTCCATCTCAACTAGGGCAGGATTGACGTAATATCCACCGGGATATTCATTGCCTAGGGCGCGTGAGCCACCGGTAATTTTTCCGCCATTTTCTTTCGCAACGTTAAGAGCGTTTTGCATATTATTAAAGGCGTCTTCATCAATGAGAGGACCCATCAGTGTTTTTTCATCAAGCGGGTTACCAATGGAAACACCGGCAAAGGCTTTTTTAATGCGCGGAACAATCTGATCATAAACATCTTCATGGATGAAAAGACGACGGGTTGTTGTGCAGCGTTGACCGCAGGTGCCAACAGAACCAAACACGATCCCCTGATAAGCAAGGTCAAGATCGGCATGTTTTGATACGATAATGGCATTATTCCCACCAAGCTCCAGAATTGATCTGCCAAAGCGGGAGGCAACCTTGGCACCAACAATTTTGCCCATTGCACAGCTGCCTGTCGCGCTGATCAGCGGTACGCGCTCATCCGACGTCAGCACTTCACCAATATCACGCTCACCAATAAGAATTTGTGAAAGGTCTTTGGGCGCATCCGCACCAAACTCGGCACAGGCTTTTTCAAACAGTTTCTGACAGGCAAGAGCGGTAACAGGTGTTTTTTCAGAAGGTTTCCAAAGAAGTGAATTGCCGCAAACCAGTGCAAGGGCCGCATTCCAGGACCATACGGCTACCGGAAAGTTAAAGGCACTGATAATCCCGGTCGGACCCAGCGGCTGCCAAATTTCACGCATCTTATGCAGCGGGCGTTCTGACACAATTGTCAGGCCATGAAGCATACGGCTCTGACCAACAGCAAAGTCACAGATATCGATCATTTCCTGGACTTCCCCAAGCCCTTCCTGATAAATTTTACCGCATTCAAGAGTTACGAGCGCACCAAGTGCTTCTTTTTTATCACGAAGGATGTTTCCCAGTATACGCACAAGTTCACCACGACGTGGCGCCGGCACATTGCGCCAGGCTTTGAAGGCCTCAACGGATTTGGCAATTTTTGCTTCAGCTTCTGAAACTGTATCCATTTTAACATTCGCGATCTCAGAACCGTCGATCGGGCTATGAACCTTTAGATTGCCGCCTTCTACCTCAGCGGACGTTAGCCCCAAGGCAGTGTAAATTTCCTGTTTATTCATCATGTCTTTCATTCCTTCGTAAATTTCAATTTAATCTGACGAATGTTTGAACACTTATATATTTCGTCAAACTTTATGTTCAAAATTCTTATTCTTGTAATTTAATAGAATAACTTTAAATCTATGAACGATATTGTATAAATTATGAACAATTGTCAATTTAATATGAACATTAATTAATAAATTATGATCATATGATAAATTAATAGGGCATTCTATTGAACTTTGATGACAAAATAATGTGACTTTCAGTATTGATGACGCCATCAAGCATTGCAATGTTGGTCAGAACAGCATCCATCTGCTGATTATTATCTGTTCGAACCAGAATCATCAGATCAATTGAACCGGCCACGGTGGCAAGGCAATCCACTTCAGGCATATTATATAACGCCTCCTCAATTTGCGCAGATTTCTTAGGGTCCCGGGTTATTGTAACATAGCATCGGGCCTCATTCTTTATAGCATCAGGTTTAAGCTTGATGGTATAGCAGTCGATCACTTTTTCTTCCAGTCGCCCCAGCATCATATGAATGGTTGATCTTGCCAGATCAAGCTTGCGACCAAGCTCAGCAGCACTCATTCGGCTGTCGATCTTCAATAAGTCTAGTAATTTTTTTTCGCTGTCCTGAAGTTCCATAAAACTCACCTTGTTTTAATAAATGTGAACATTGTACATAAAAAAAATACATAATGCTATAAATAAATAAACAAAAGAAATGAAATTACGTCAAAAATCATTAAAATATAAAGTATTTTTATTCGTTTCTATATAATAATAGTTTGCATTATAGTGTCTGAAAAAATCAGGAGTTAACACCGAATGTATTATAAAATTCTATTCAGCATATTCATTTTCGCATTCTTCAACCTTCAGGCTTTGGCAGAACAGGTTCGGGCACGTGATATTGGTATTAAACCGGGAATATTGAAGACCGGAAAGTATAATGCAATAACTGATGTAAAAGGGGTTCTGGTCGGGCAGGTCACACTTGATAAAGGAAAAACAATCCGAACCGGGGCGACAGCGATCCTGCCACATGGCGGTAATATTTATCAGGATAAGGTTCCGGCAGCTGCCGTGATCGGAAACGGGTTCGGCAAAATGATGGGCTATACCCAGATCCATGAACTGGGGGAAATTGAAACACCGATTGTTCTGACCAATACATTAAATGTCCCGAGGGCTGCTGATGCCATTCTTGACTGGACATTACCGCAACCCGGTAATGAAGCCGTTCGTTCAGTAAATGCCATCGTCGGGGAAACCAATGATTCAGGCCTAAATGATATAAGAGGTCGTCACCTGACAGCGGATATCATAATCAAGGCAATTGAAAATGCCAAAAGTGGCCCTGTAGAAGAAGGGGACGTTGGTGCCGGTAAGGGCACAATCGCTTTTGGCTGGAAAGGGGGTATCGGAACATCGTCAAGAATATTGCCTGAGAAGCTCGGCGGTTATACGGTCGGGGTATTGATACAAAGCAATTTCGGGGGCATTCTGAAAATGGATGGTGTTCCAGTTGGCGAGGAGCTTAATCAATATTATCTGCAGGACTATGTAGACAGCGATGCTGCCGATGGCTCAATCATGATGATTGTTGCGACGGATGCCCCACTATCTGATCGAAATTTGAAACGTCTGGGGGAACGTGCCCTTACGGGCCTTGCCAGAACCGGCTCATCAATGACAAACGGAAGTGGTGATTATGTAATAAGCTTTTCAACGGCAGAAAGCGTTCGAAGAACTGAAGAGCGTAGAAATAATAATGCCCTGGTAGAAACCATTCCCAATGACAATGTCTCGCCCCTATTCCAGGCCGTGGCAGAAGCGACAGAAGAGGCGATTTACAATTCATTGCTGATGGCGAGAACAGTGAGCAGTGAAGATGCCAGAACAGGCAAGATGAGGACAGTGCAAGAACTGCCGGTAGATAAGGTCAGGGAAATTCTGAAAAAATACGGCCGATAATCCTAACAGGTGATATTAATCTTGGGTTTTAAGGCTGTTTATGATAAGCCGCGCCCATGAAACAATTATCAAACAGAGCGGTTGAGACCAAAAGTCACATTAAAGCGGTTCTCGGCCCGACCAACACCGGCAAAACTCATCTCGCCGTTGAGCGGATGCTCGGTCATGCCTCTGGTATGATCGGGTTGCCGCTCAGGCTTCTTGCCCGGGAAATATATGACCGTATTGTGGAGAAAAAAGGGACCGCGCATGTGGCCCTAATCACCGGCGAAGAAAAAATTGTTCCAAAACATGCTCAATATTATGTGTGCACCGTTGAAAGTATGCCCATTGAAAAAACGGTTGAATTTCTAGCCATTGATGAAGTGCAGCTTGCCGCCGATTATGACCGGGGATATGTTTTTACAGATCGTTTGCTGCGGGCACGCGGGCGGCAGGAAACCATGTTTTTAGGCTCTGAGACGGCCCGCCCGCTTATCAAGCGGCTTATCCCTGATGTTGATTTTATCAGCCGTCCCCGTTTTTCAGAACTTATTTATGTCGAACCGAAGAAGCTTTCTCGCCTGCCCCGCAGAAGCGCCCTGATTACCTTCAGTGCCAATAATGTCTATGGCTATGCCGAAATGCTGCGCCGGGCCAAGGGTGGGGTTGCCGTAGTGCTCGGCGCTTTAAGCCCGCGAACCAGAAATGCCCAGGTTGCCCTCTATCAGAATGGTGATGTTGATTTTCTGGTTGCAACGGATGCGATTGGAATGGGCCTGAACATGGATATTGATCATGTATCCTTTGCTGCCACTGCCAAATTTGATGGTCATCAGATGCGGGATCTTAGCCCGGCAGAACTTGGACAAATAGCGGGCCGAGCGGGTCGCTATATGAATAACGGAACATTTGGCTGCCTGACCGAAGGGGCAGATTATCAGACCGGACTCGACCCGGAAGTGGTATTTGCTATTGAAAACCATAAGTTTGCCCCTCTAACCGTATTTCAGTGGCGAAATTCATTTATAGACTTCACCAGGCCGGACACAGTGATTCGCTCACTTGAACGTGCGCCTGATAAATCCGGGCTAACACGCACGATGGAAAAGCTCGATATGGACACATTCAGGCGCTTAAGTGAAAATCAGAAAATAAAGCCAATGTTAGGCGGGCCGGCAGCTGTTAAAATGTTGTGGGAAGTGTGCCAGATTCCGGATTTCAGGCAAGTGTCGGATGATGAACATGCCAAACTGTGTATGGGCATTTATCGTCAGATTTCTGCGGATCACGGCAGGATAAAAGAAGACTGGATTGCCAATATGGCGGCGCCTTATAAAAAAACTGAAGGCAATATAGATACCCTGTCATCAAGAATTGCGCATATTCGTACTTTAACCTATATCGCCAACCGTTCAGGATGGTGCGAAAATCAAAAATATTGGCAATCGGAAACAAGAGTTATTGAAGACAGGCTATCAGATGCGCTACATGAACGGTTAACAAATCGTTTTGTAAGCAGACGTACGTCAGTACTGATGCGGGAATTGCGCCAAAAGGGAAAATTAATGGCAAATGTTGAAACAGATGGCAGTGTTTATGTAGAAGACCATTTTATTGGCACTATTGAAGGGTTCCAGTTTAAGGAAGATGTCGGTGCTTTTGGGGAAGACAGTAACACCCTAAGAAATGCTGCAAATAAGGTTCTTGCAGAAGAAATAAAAAAGCGGGTCGAAGAATTCAGTCTGGCTGAAGATGCTGAAATTAGTCTGATATATGGCGACCCGTTAACACAAAGCACAGTTAACTGGCGTGGAATTGCAGTTGGCAAGGTGGTTAAAGGACCATCGCTTTTAAGTCCAAAGGCAATTGTACAACCAACACCCGTCTTACAAGGGGATGCCCTGAATATAGTCCAGGCCAAACTTGATCGTTGGCTTGAAGCGTATATTGAAAATATTTTGGCACCACTTTTTGCACTTCGTGAAGCGGTGGATGGTGCCAAAGATGATGAAGGAAACGAGCGGATCAGCGGCATGGCAAGGGGAATTGCCTTTCAAATGGTTGAAAAACTTGGCACGATCCCAAGACGGCTTATTGCCAAAGATTTTAAAGATGTGGATGGAAGCGGTCGTTTTCAGCTGAAAAAACTGGGGGTCTGGCTTGGAGCCACCAGCCTATATATTCCGTCGCTGTTAAAACCGGCACCTGCTCAGCTTAGACTTCTCCTCTGGGCACTACATAACGATCAGGATAAATTGCCGGATATTCCGCCAGCAGGTCTGTGCACAATAAAGGTTGATAAAAATGCATCTCGGGTATTTTATGAGGTCTCGGGATATCGGGTCGTGGGTAATAATGCTGTCCGTCTGGATATGCTTGAACGTCTTGCTAATGCGGCCCGTGAAATATCCATGAATGGCCCGTTTCCAATGGATCCTGATCTAATGAGCCTTGTTGGAACCAGTGGCAACGATTTTAAAGAAATTATGAGCTACCTGGGTTATTCAGCAAAAGAATATGATGCTCCGGCAGCCGCTGAAATTCTGGCAAAGCGTATAGATAAAACCGACGTTGAGAAATCAGAAGAAATATCAGAAAAAACAACAGACAATATGCAGGCTGATGAAGATCATAAAAGCGAAGAAGCAGAACAAAAAGAGACTTTGGATTCTGAGAAAAAACTAGCTGAAAAAGAAAAGCCGGATACAGAAGAAAAGGTTATTATTTTCACGCATAATCCCGAAGGAAATCAGCATAAACAAAAGCCGACAAGAAAACCTTATCAGGCAAAGGGCAAAAAGCCGCAGCCCAAAAATAAGTCATCACGCAAGGGTCCTCAACATCATGCTTCGAAAAATAATCAATCCAAACAGACTAAGCTGGACCCGGATTCGCCGTTTGCAGCGCTGGCAGGACTTAAAGATCAGCTAAAGGCAAAAAAATAATATGACCGGTGCGCCTGACACACAGCGAGTTGATGTGTGGCTTTGGTATGCCCGGTTTTATAAAACAAGATCGCTTGCCAGCAAAATGGTCAGAGGCGGTAAGGTACGAATTAATGGCACTATTTGTAAAAAATCCAGTACATTTGTGAGACCGGATGATATTTTGACCTTCAGTCGGGCAGATGAAGTTCTGATTGCAAAAATCGTTTCATTAGGGGTTCGCCGTGGTCCGGCACCTGAAGCACAGATGCTATATGAGGATTTAACCCCACCTCGTCCGAAACAGAAAGATAAAATTCACGACAACATAGTTCATAGGGAAAAAGGGTCCGGCCGTCCCACCAAAAGTGACAGGCGGGCAATTGATAAGCTCATGAATAAAAATTGGTGATTCGTATCTTTTGTTATTGGATAACGCGTATTTTTTATAGTGCTCAGAAAAGCGTTCACAAAAAATTAACCATTACCTTTGTTAAGTTCCAATAGGTTAGGGGTACAAAATCAGCCAAGCCAGATTTTATTAATTAAATCAGCAATTTATTAACCGCTTTTTGTTACAATTACTGAAATTTAATGAATGAAGGTGCGGGATGAATTTCTTTGTTAAAAACTCCATTAAATCAATTTTTCTGATTTCATTTGTACTGCTTATTTCAGTTCTTAAGGTTGATGCAGCAACACTTGATTTTACGCAAAACCCCTATGTCGGCAATAATGGCTTCATTGGAAATACCACTTATTCAATTAGTGCTATTGGCGGGACATTGTCCTGGGGACAAAATCAGGACGGTAACAGCTGTATTGGCTTGGCCTGCCAAAAAGATGGTCTTGGTATTGGTGACGATGAAATCACAATAGGAAATGAACAGCTCATCATAGATTTTGGATCAATGGTCCGTATAACAGGTTTGTCTTTTCTGGATTTATTTTCAAGCGCAAACGGTGATACCAGAGAACGTGCCATTGTAACATACAACGGGGGAGCAATGTTTTTTGATGCGTTGATTTCGGAAACTCCGGGCAGTGACAGTGGAATGTTAAGCGTAAACGGTCTTCAGATAACGACGAACAAGCTTATTTTTACAGCCGGTGGTACGAATGACAACATTGGAATGGATGATTATGCCCTGGCAGCGATTGAGGTTTCCCCTGTGCCATTGCCACCAGCTTTGATTATGTTTGGTGCCGCTCTTGGTGGAATAGGGTTTCTTGGCCGAAAGAAAAGAAAAGCTCACTAAGACTATTTGCTTCAGCCAATAAAAATCTATCTATTTTTAAAATCGGATAAAAGATTTTTGTTTAAGAAAATTGAAAGAGCGGAGGTTGGTCCATGAGCCTTATATTAAAACTGGTCTTTTTTTGCGGCATTGCCGTAATTATGGTGATCAATTATGGTGATCAGTTCACTATGATGCTTGACAAATATGTGAAAGCAAAAGATGGGGGTAATGCCAGCAAAGTGACCAGTAAGGCAAATGTGGTCAATTCAATGGAAGTCCAAAGAAGTGGTGACGGTCATTATTGGCTTGACATGAATGTCAACAGTCAGAATATTCTTTTTATTGTGGATACAGGCGCCAGCTATATCACTTTAAGCCAGCAGGATGCCAAAGATTTAAATCTCAATCTTCATGAAAGTGATTATACCATTCCGGTCAATACGGCGGCGGGTCAGACAACCATGGCGCCGGTAACACTTGATGTTGTCAGCGTCGGCGTTATTGAGCTTTATGATGTAAAAGCCTTTGTTGCCAGAGAAGGGATGCTTTCAGTTTCACTTTTGGGAATGAATTATCTCAACAGGCTGGACAGGTTTTCCTTTAAAGATCAAAAGCTTATTCTTGAGCAATAGTGTATGTTATAATATTTATATTGACACTGTAAACATTATTCCTAGAATGATTACAGGGAACAATATAATTAAGTGAATATGAATATAAAAAAATCCACATACCATCACGGGAATTTGCGTGAAGTGCTGATTTCTTCTGCACTTGATATCCTGAAAGAGGGAACGTTACAGGACCTGAGCCTAAGGGCACTGGCAAGAAAAGCGGGTGTTTCGCAAACGGCACCATATCGCCATTTTGAAGATAAAGAGGCGCTTATCGTGGTTCTCATTCAGGAAGGCTCAAATATTCTGCAGGAAAAAATGAAAACGGCCTGCGAGCAAACGAGTGAACCTGTTGAGCGACTTATTAACATGGGGATGGCTTATTATGATTTTGCCGATGCACATCCTGCACATTTCCGGCTCATGTTTGGTGGCAATCTGGAGAGGAAAGATAAACACATCACCCTTGTTGAAATTGAACAAAAAGGCTATGCAATAGTAGAATTTGTTGTTGGGGAATGTATGAAATTGCCAAATGCGCCCCAAAAGCCGGTGGAACTGGTAAGGTTGACCTGTTGGTCTTTGGTTCATGGCCTTTCAAATCTGCTTCTTAATGATGTCAGCAATGATGATATACCGGCAGACGCAGATAAAAGAGCCTTGGCAAAAGAGGTTATTTCACTAATGACAAAATCATTGTTTGAAAAATAAAGGGTAAATTCAGGTGTCAATTTTAACCAAAATCGGCAGTATATTTGGTGATAGTGCCACATCGGAAAGTCATGGCAGAAGCAAGCACGTAGATGCTGAAAAACTGGCTGCCGCGGCATTAATGGTTGAGGTTGCCGTTCAGGATGGTGATTTTGAAGAAGTGGAAAGAAATGCCATTGAGAGGATACTTACTAAAAAAATGGACTTAAGCAAGGAAGAGGCCTATGAGCTTCTTTCTCTCGCAGAGGACAGACAAAGCCAGTCCATTCAGATTTTATCTTTCACAAAAGAAATTAAAAATCACTTCGACGAAAAAGGGCGGGCCTATATCATGCAGATGCTCTGGGAGGTTGTCTTTGCAGATGGCAATGAAGATGATTATGAAAGTAACTTGATGCGTCGTATAGCCGGGTTACTCTATATTTCGGATAAAGAAAGTGGTGAAATCAGAAAAAATGTCATGAGAGATAAAAACTTAAGCTGAGTGTATTTACTGCTTTGATAATCGCTTGATTTCTCACACTTTCAGATACAGGATTTATTATTTTTAATATTCAATTTGACGTTTTTGAGAAAAATGTTATATGCAACTTAATATGTAAATTTATTTACATTATCGCAAATATGTAAATTAGGAGAGCTCAATGACATACGTTGTCACAGAAGCATGTATTAAATGTAAATTTACAGACTGTGTTGAAGTCTGTCCGGTCGATTGTTTTTACGAAGGTGAAAACATGCTGATTATTAATCCAAGCGAATGTATTGACTGCGGTGTTTGTGAGCCTGAGTGTCCTGCCGAAGCCATCCTTCCGGATACGGAAGAAGGCATGGAAAGATGGGTTGAGCTGGCTGAAAAATATGCCGATGAATGGCCAAATATTACTGAACAAAGAGACCCAATGCCAGGTGCTGATGATTTTATCTCGGAAGGGGATAAATTCAAAAAATATTTCAGTGAGAACCCTGGCGAAGGCTCATAAAAATTTTCAAATTTCTGCAATTATCCGGTATCACAATATAAAGCATTATATTATATGTGATATAAAGGGTAGGATTTTTGTTAAAAATATGTTACACTATATCCCGTTAGAGCGTGACTGATTGATAGGGACTTTTTTAACTTACTGATTCTAAATCAATAATTCAAAATAATAAAAATTTATTACCGAAGTGTATATTTGGCTTTGGTTGGAAATTTGTTAAATTTTTTTATTTCTGTATGCATAGTTAAGGTCATCTAGCAAAAAATATTACAGTTATGTGATAAATATATTTTTTTAATTTTGTGGGGCAATTTAATCCACCTTTATTTCAGGTGATGGTCCCGAATTATTACGGAGAGTTTTTTTATGGCTAAATCTGAAAAATTGGAATTTTCCATCGATCAGAACATCGTTTATCCTAAACATGGTGTTGGCAACATTATTGATATTCAGATACAGGAAATATCAGGAATGTCCATTGAACTTTATGTTATCCGCTTTGAAAGAGAAAGAATGACACTTCGTGTGCCGACTAATAAAGCGGCCGGTGCCGGAATGAGGAGCATTTCAAATAAGGAAACAATGGATAAAGCTTTTGAGACCTTAAAAGGCAAAGCAAAAATTAAAAGGACTATGTGGAGCAGACGGGCACAGGAATATGAAACCAAAATAAATTCTGGTAGTGTTATATTCCTTGCTGAAGTGGTCCGGGATCTTTATCGCAGTGGCGATCAGTCAGAACAGTCTTATAGTGAGCGGCAAATTTTTGAAGCGGCTATTAGTCGTCTGGCACGTGAAGTTGCAGCTGTCGAGGATATTTGTGAAAAAGAAGCACTGATTAAACTGGAAAATGTCCTTGCACCAGAAATTGCGGCGTAAAGTCGTAGTAAAATAATCTTTAAAGCCCGTTATTAAACGGGCTTTTTTTGTTTGATAAAACATATAATATTGATAAAGCATACAGGTTAAGCAACTAAATCTTGGAATTTTTAAATTTATGGAAGTGAATGATTTTTCAGGTCTGGATAATAACAGATACGGCATCTTAAAAAACGCTAAACGTATTTGGGCAATCGGATCAATCCATGGCGAACTCGAAAAACTTCGGTCTATTCATAAAATACTGATTTCTAAATTCCGTAAAGGCGATAAGCTGGTTTATCTTGGGAATTATTTTGGGGATAGTGACCAAAATAAAGAAACGTATGATGAAATATTAATCGCCCGCCGGACATTAATGTCGTTACCGGAAGTTTTTATGCCGGAAGATTTTGTTTATTTACGTGGCGCACGGGAAGAAATGTTTTTTAAACTTCTGCAAATCCACTTTGCCCCTGACCCTGCCAACGTAATGGACTGGTTGCTTGATCATGGAATGGGAAGTTCGCTTTCTGCTTACGGTGAGAATAAAGCTGCGGCCAGGGCGATTGTTCGCCAGGGCACAATGGCCCTTACCAAATGGACAAATGGAATCAGAAGGAAAATACAGTCCTGCCCAGGGCATATTGAGCTGACAAACAATCTTAAACGCGCCTGTGTAACGGATGACGGAAATCTTTTATTTGTGCATGCCTGTGTTGATACAACACGGCCACTTACCTTACAAAAGGATCAGTTTTGGTGGGATAACGGTCATTTTGGTGACATTAATGAGAAATTTTCAAATTTCAGTAAAGTCATAAGGGGCTATGACCATAAAAATGCTGGAATGGATATTGACAGTGACTATACGGCTACAATTGACGGGGGATGTGGACGTGGCGGTACATTACACGCCGTTTGCTTTACCCCGGATGGACAGAAATGTGATGAAATTATCGGATGCTAGTCAGCCCCTAATCCAAGAATGAGATAAATTATCCTTATTTTGAGATAAAAAAAATAATTGAGACTAGCAGCAATCGCCATTGTCGGTTATTTTTAGGTCAGGAAGATATTTCAAATAAATATAGATCCGGAAACTGAATAAAAAAATACTGTTTACCAGATCAGCAAAAAAATGAGTATTTGAATGAATACGTCAAAAATTTGGGCCATGACGGCGCTGGCATTTGCATTGTCAGCTTGTTCATCACTTCCTGTTTCAGAAAATGAACTTAGCGGAATTGTTGACATCAACGATGACTGGCAGGCTTTTGCCAGCCAAACAGCGCCAGTCGAAAATGGCTGGCTGGACAATTTCGCAATCGCGCCACTTAGCCAGTTTGTCAGGGCTGTGTTGCAAAATAACCCCAATTATAATGAAGTGGCCTTAAGAATGCGGTCGGCGGGATATACGGCCGATGCCGCAACCGGGCGTTTATTGCCCCGTGTCGGCGCCAGTTTCAGCGCCAGCCGTACAGGCGTTGAAATGCCGATTGAGAATACATCAAACAGTTTTTCACTGGGACTGGATGCCAGTTGGGAAGTTGATCTGTGGGGTAAGCTTTCTGCAAGTGCCGCCAATGCAAGGTCAAATTATGAAGTAGCTAAATATGATTTTTATGGCGCCCGGCTTTCATTGGCCGCACAGGTGGCACAAGCCTGGTTTGATGTTATTGAAGCCAATCAGCAACTGGAACTTTCCAGCCGTACTGTCAAAAATTATGAGCGGGCCACCGGAATAATCAGGGATCGCTTTGAAAAAGGTCTGTCAAGTGGACTTGATCTGCGGCTTTCCATAACAAGTCTGGAAGCGGCAAAAGCAACAGAAAAACAGCGTGAAACTGATCACAGACTGGCCATGAGAAGACTGGAATTATTCGCCGGCAGATATCCTTCGGCCAATATTGATGTTTCGGGAAAAATTCCGGATGAGCTAGCTGAAATCCCGGTTGGAGTGCCTCTTGATCTTCTTGAAAGACGACCTGATCTTCAGTCAGCTAAAGCACGGTTATTTTCTGCTGGCTACCGGGCACAGGCCGCTGAAAAAGCCTTGTTGCCCAGCATTTCAATTACGGCGCGCGGCAGCAATACATCAGAAGAGTTTGGTGATCTTTTAAAATTTGATAATATTTTCTGGAATTTGGTTGGCGGCATTACTCAGCCAATTTTTCAAGGTGGTCAATTGCGCTACGCGGCCAAAGCCGAGCAGCTGAATTTTGAAGCGCAAAAACAGAATTACGCTCAGACACTGCTTCGGGCTTTCAAGGAAGTTGAAGATGCCCTTGATTATGACCGATCCCTGGCCGCCCGGGTTCAGCATATTGAGATTGCCGCACAAAATGCTATTGCCGCTGAAGAAGTGGCGCTTGAGCAATATTCACAAGGGCTGATTTCAATTTCAACTTTACTTCAGTCACAAAGATCCAGCCTGACCCAGCAAAGTCAACTTCTCAGCATTAAGAAGCAACGTATAAACAATCGGATTTCATTATTTTTATCCTTGGGCGGTGATTTTACAACCCGCACGCTTCCTGATGCGCAGGAAAATGAAACTGTCAGGATGGACCTGAATAACAAAGGCAATGAAGAAAACGGGGGGATATCATCATGAGTTTTTTTAATTCTTTAACCAACAGCTTAAAAAGAATGATGCCCGGCCTGATTATATTAGGGATAGGGATTGGCGTTGCCGGAACAATTATACATTTTGGCCCAGAACCGGAAGGGCAAAAAACAGAAATTCTTCCCCGTACCATAAGATCAACAATTGCTCAAAAGTCCGACATGAAACTTTTCGTCAAAAGCCAGGGCACAGTCGCTGCAAAGCAGGTGATTGATATAATCCCCCAGGTTTCCGGTGAAGTTACCTATGTCTCCCCCAAATTTGTTTCCGGCGGCCGATTCAAAAAAGATGAGGTGATCATAAAAATTGATTCCAGGGACTATGAACTGGCCGTCGTAACAGCAGAAGCCAGTATTGCCGAACGTAAGCAACGCGTCATGCAGGAAAATGCAGAGGCGGAACTGGCAGCAGCAGAATGGGCCGAGCTTGGCCAGGGCGAAGCATCTGACCTGACCCTTCGGAAACCGCAACGTGAAGGGGCAATAGCAGCCCTTAAATCAGCGGAAGCAAGCCTGAAAAAAGCACTACTGGATCTTGAACGCACGGTAATTAAGGCGCCATTTGATGGCATCTTAACAGAAAAAAATGTGGATTACGGTCAGTTCCTGAACAGAGGCAATAAAGTTGGTAAATATTATTCCACAGAAACACTTGAAGTGAGATTGCCCCTTACTAACAGGGATATTTCCCAATTTGACCTTGCGGGTCTCCAGTCCGGCAAACGTCAGTATGAAGTGCGCTTAACCGGGCAGTTTGCCAATAAGGAAAATTCGTGGAACGCCCGTGTCGTCAGAACGGAAGGGATCATTGATGTAAAAAGCCGTATTCTTTATGTGGTTGCTGAACTGAAAGGGGATGAGCTTAATTCCCCCCGGGATGGTACGCCGATAACCATAGGCCAGTTTGTCAGTGCAGAAATTGAAGGCCGTTCTTTTGAAAATGTATATAAGTTGCCAAGAGAAAGTTTAAGACAGGGCAATCAGGTTCTCATTGTGGACAAGGATCATAAACTTCGCACCAGGATGGTCGATGTGATTGAAACCAACAGCGATTATATTGTTGTTGCGTCGGGAATTGAAGATGGCGATATCGTCAATTTATCACAACTGGGGGTCGGGGTTGATGGGTTGCTGGTTGAAACGGAACCCCAAATCTCTATGGTCGATCTGGCATCTTCCTCGGTGACGGAAGACAAAAATAATATGCCAGCGGAGAAACACAATGACTAGTCTGGTCAGATGGTTTGTAAAAAATCCGGTGGCATCAAATCTGATCATGCTGGTGGTTCTTGGTCTCGGTGTCATTGGGTATATCAATATCGGCAAAACGGCGATGCCGACTGCGGCAACTGATATTATCAATGTCAGCGTCCCTTATCTGGGGGCCGGTCCGAAGGAAGTGGAAGACCGTATTGTTATCCGGCTTGAAGAAGCAGTTTTTGACATTCGCGGCATTAAGCGGTTAACCGGCCGTGCCCAGGAAGGTGTCGGCTCAGTCACAATTGAAATTGAGGCAGGCGAAGATGTTGAAAGTATTCTAAATCAGGTAAAAGCAAGGGTTGATGCCATTAATACATTTCCGAGCCTCTCCGAACGGCCAATTATTTCGCGGTCCTATGTTCAGATGGATATTATGAATTTGGCCATTTACGGGGATGCCTCTGAATATGAATTAAAAGAAATTGGTCGTAAGGTCCGTGACCGGTTGGCTGAAATTCCAGGTGCGGCAAAAACCGCCCTGAGCGGGGACCGTCAGTATGAAGTTTCCATCGAAGTTTCAGAACTGCAACTGCAGAAATTCAATCTGACATTTGATCAGGTGGCAAATGCGATTTCAAAATCCTCGACCAACCTTCCCGCCGGAAAAGTCGATAGTATTGCCGGTCAAATTCAGATTGTGACCCGCGGGCAGGCGTATGTGAAGCAGGATTTTGAAAATATTATCGTCCTTCAGAATGCCGATGGAACGCGCGTATTGCTTAAGGATGTGGCCAATGTGGTTGATGGATTTACGGATGACCATGTTTTGCTGCGCATGAATGGAAAACCGGGACTATTCCTATTCATCCGTTCTGAATCAACGCCTGATGTTGTCAAATTAAGTTCTGAATTAAACCGGGTGCTTGATGAAGAAATAAGACCTTCACTTCCGGACGGAATAAAAATTACAAACTGGTTTGATACATCTGAAATTTTTGAGAGCAGACTTGATATGCTGATCTGGAATGCGGTTGGGGGCATGGTTCTGGTGTTTTTCGGTTTGCTGATCTTTCTGTCGCCAGCCCTTGCCGGTTGGGTGTCGGCCGGTATTGCTGTCACATTCCTTGGCTGCTTTGCCATTTTGCCGGCCACCGGCGTTGCGTTAAGCATGATCAGCCTTTTTGCCTTTTTGCTGATTTTGGGAATCGTTGTAGATGATGCCATTATCATTGGCGAAAGTATCCATCTTGAGAACCAGAAAGGAAATCATGGCGATCAGGGCTCGATTGACGGCGCGCTGAAAGTTGCCAGACCGGTCATTTTCTCTGCAGCAACGACGATGATCTTTTTCTCGCCCATGCTTTTTATTGACGGCGTAATTGGTAAATTCATTTTTGGAATTCCAGTTGTGGTAATATTGTGCCTGTCTTTTTCAATCCTTGAAGCGCTTTTTATCCTGCCCGCACATCTTAGACATTTGAATGAAAAAAAACCTAATGACTTTGCACGAATTTTTCTGCTGTTAATTCCTGAATATGTAATAGAGAAAGTGGTAAATTTTACCAAGATACTACAAACAAAATCCCAGACGTTTCTGAACCATACAATTCACAAACTCTATCGCCCGCTACTTGATAAGGCCCTTCACCATAAGGGATTATCTCTGTTGATGATTATTTCTTTAAGTATGATTGTTACATCCATTCATGCGGCGGGTTGGATCAAGATGGTTTTTAATCCTGAAGTTTCCATGAATTTTATTCAGGCACGTATTCAGTTTCCTGCCGGGGCTCCATACAATATTGTCGACAATGCATCTACGATACTTGAGGATAAGGCTAGGCAAATTGAAGCTGAGATTAGGGCGGAATTTCCCGATGATGATCTTTTTAAAGACCTGCTTGTCATGTCAAACGGCAATGGGTCATTTGCCTCCGCATTCATAGTTTTTCAGAATATAGAAGAAGTGAATTTTGACGTTGCCAAATATGCGGCGCGGTGGCGTGATATATTACCTGTAATCCCGGATGCCAGGGAAATATCTTTCGATTTTTCAACCACGGGCGGGTCCGGTGAATCGATTAATATCATGCTAAAATCACCGGATAGTGACGCTATTGACCAGATGGCCGAGGATGTCAAAAAGGCTTATGAAAGATATAATGGCTTATACAGTATTTCCGATTCAGCAGATACTGCAAGAATGGAAGCAGTGCTTTCCATTTTGCCAAGCGCTGAAAATATGGGTCTGACCCTGACCGATATGGCCCGGCAGGTCCGGCAGGCATTTTATGGTCAGGAAGTGCAGCGTGTCGCCCGGGGCAAGGACACGGTTAAGGTTATGGTTCGTCTTCCCAAAGAGGACAGAAGGTCATTTGATACGCTGGATGAATTGCGGATCAGAACGGGGACAGGGGATGAGGTACCGTTCGAATCTGTTGGAGATGTCAAATATCAGCGGGCCTATACAACAATTCAGCGGACAGACCGCCAGCGGACAACAACAGTCAAGGCAAATGTCAATAAGGATATCGCCAACATGGCCGAAATCATAAAGGATATTCAGGACAATTATATTGATCAGTGGAAATCAAAATATCCGGACGTTGAAGTCAGTTTTGAAGGCCAGCAAAAGGACCAGCAGGAGTTTATTACATCACTGGCCAATGGATTTGCGCTTGCCCTTGTTGGTATTTATATTTTACTGGCCGTTGCGTTTAATTCTTACAGTCAGCCATTTATAATTCTGACGGCTCTTCCCTTTGCCTATATGGGGGCTGTTTTGGGTCATTTCTTTATGGGGATGGATTTCAGCCTTTATTCAATTCTTGGAATTGTGGCCGCAGCGGGGGTTGTGGTGAATGATAACCTTGTGCTGCTTGATTATATAAATGATTTAAGAAGTAAGGGTGAAAGTGCCCTAAGGGCAGTTGAAATTGCGGCAGAAGAGCGTTTCAGACCAATTTTCCTGACATCTTTCACAACCTTTATCGGCCTGGCACCAATGATGACAGAAACAAGTCTGCAGGCTCAGTTCCTGATCCCAACTGTGGTTTCTCTGGCTTTCGGGGTGTTATTTTCGACCATTGCGACATTGTTCCTGGTTCCTATAGTATATATATATTTCAACGATTTCAGGAAAAATATACTCAGCATTTTTAAAAATGCCGGGACGGAGCACATTGCTACAAAGCAATAAACATTAAAGAGTTTTTTCAGAAGTTATTTATAGATAAGAGACACCAATTCTGATCTTTTTATAAAAATATAAAGCTTGCCTAAAGACAGGAATATGTGAAAGATACCCCTTGATTATTCAGAAAAGAAATAAATCAGGGATATTGATGCAGGAAAATCAATTTCATCTTTTTAACACGAAAAGGTTTGCTCCTCTTTTTATCACACAGTTTCTGGGGGCCTTTAATGATAATGTGTTTAAAACAGCACTAGTGATGCTGGTCACATATGATGTTGGGCTGAGATCCGGTTTTGATGAAAAAATGTTGGTTAACGTTGCGGCAGGCATATTTATTCTGCCTTTTTTTCTGTTTTCATCTTTGGCCGGACAATATGCGGACAAGCTTGAAAAATCGTCAATGATTGAAAAAATAAAGCTGGTCGAAATCATTCTGATGATACTGGCTTCTGTCGCTTTCTTTATGGGTAGCCTTTATATGTTGCTGCTACTGCTTTTTTTGATGGGGACGCAGTCAACTTTCTTCGGGCCGATTAAATATGGGATCCTTCCTGACCATCTTGAACAGGATGAACTTATAGGCGGCAATGGTCTGATAGAAATGGGAACCTTTATCGCTATTCTACTTGGGACCATTTTGGGGGGGCTACTGATTTTGGCTGACCATGGGATTGAAATCGTTTCGGCGCTGATTGTGCTGGTGTCTGTTTCCGGCTATCTGTCCAGCAGAAAAATACCGAGAGCCATTGGCGTTGCACCTGATCTTGAAATTAATGCCAATATATTTTCAGAAACGGTCAATATTATAAAAAAGACAAAGGCAAAGCGGCGTGTCTTTTTGACTGTAATCGGTATTTCCTGGTTCTGGTTTTATGGCGCAACTTTTCTGGCACAGTTCCCGACTTTTGGTAAAGATATTTTAAAATCCAATGAACAGGTGGTGACGTTGCTGCTATGCACTTTCTCGGTGGGGATCGGGGTCGGTTCACTTCTTTGCAATAAATTGGTTAAAGGGGTCATCACAGCCCGATTTGTGCCCTTGGCTGCATTAATGATGACTGTTTTTACAATTGATCTTTATTTTGCCAGTTCATCAGTATCGGCGCCTCTCCTAGAGTTTTTTGGTGATCTATACGGCGTTAAAGACTTTATTTCAGAACCCAGAAATATAAGGGTAATAATAGACCTGCTCGGAATAGCCGTTTCAGGAGGTGTTTATATTGTGCCATTATATGCCATCATGCAGGCGGAAAGTGATCCAAAGGAAAGATCACGAATGGTGGCTGCCAATAATATCCTGAATTCGCTTTTTATGGTGTTATCGGCGGGGGGGAGTATTTTTCTTTTGAAACTTGGACTTACCCTGCCGGAAATTTTCCTGACCATAGGTGGGCTAAATATATTATTTGCAATATACATATGCCAACTTTTGCATATAGATGAGATGCCAGCAATGCTCCAAAAAATAATGAAGGTTCTTGGTGGGTAAATAATGGATGAAATAAACGCAAAAAAATCCAGACAAGCACTGATATATATGTCTGTTATCATGGCCATCGTATTTTCGGTCTGGAATGTGATGATCAATAATTTTGCCGTTGAACGCGCCAGTTTTTCCGGCGCCGATATGGGGGATCTTCAGTCGGTCCGCGAAATACCAGGTTTCCTCGCCTTCACAGCTGTTTTTGTTCTTCTTATTATGAGGGAGCAAACACTTGCTATTTTTGCCTTATTTTTATTATCAATCGGGGTGCTGGCAACGGGATATTTTCCCAGCAAATATGGCCTTATCGTAACAACGTTTGTTATGTCAGTAGGCTTTCATTATTTTGAAACCATCAATAGCAGTCTGACACTTCAATGGCTTCCAAAGGAAGATGCCCCGGTATTTATGGGCAAAGTCATCGGATATAGTTCATTGGCAGGGCTGATTACTTATATCGTTATATGGGTCCTATCAACTGTGTTGAAATTTGATTATGTGATTATTTATACGGTATCCGGTGTACTCGGTGTGGGGATGGTTATTCATCTCTGGTTTTTATTTCCAAAGTTCGAATCTCTCGTGCCGCAAAAAAAGAAGTTATTCCTGAAAAAAAGATACTGGATTTTTTATCTGCTGACCTTTTTAAAAGGGGCACGTCGTCAGATTTTTATGGTTTTTGCGGGATTTCTACTGGTTGAAAAATTCGGATATTCGCTTGGTGAAATTACAGCATTATATCTGATCAACAAAGGAGCCAATATTGTTATTGCGCCTATTATCGGCAAACTTATTGAAAAAATCGGTGAACGATGGGCCCTGACCATTGAATATGTTGGTCTGGTTTCCGTATTTGCAGGATATGCGGTTGTTGATAATTCCATAGTCGCAGGGAGCCTATATGTGATTGATCATTTATTCTTTGCTATGGCTATCGGTATCAAAACATATTTCCAGAAAATCGCTGACCGGGAAGATGTAGCTGCAACAGCCAGTGTAAGCTTCACAATAGATCATATAGCCGCTGTTGTGATCCCGACGACTTTCGGGATGATCTGGATGGTTAGTCCGTCTCTGGTTTTTTATATTGGTGCTGGATTTGCTGTCGCTTCCCTTGTTACCTCAAATTTAATCCCTGCCTTGCCGGCACCGGGGAATGAATTTATCTGGTCAGAAAAAAAGCAGACAGCATGATCTGATCAGTTGTCTTTGACGATCAGTTTTAATTTCTGACCAGCTTTAAGGGGCTGCCCCTGCTCGAGACCATTTAAAGCCACAAATCTTTCAACCTTATAATCATCAAAATCCATATTGCGGGCAATGCTTTCAATGGTATCACCGCGCTGAACGGTTACGATCTTAATTTTTTTGCCTTTTATCCCGTCAGCTTCTGCCTGCGAAATTTTATTAAAGCTATATGTCATACGTTGAAGTCCTTCTGAAAGGGCTTGATATTTTGACTGTGGGGTAAGCATGACAAAATGATAGGCGGAATCGCCAGCATATTGAATGGCAACTATTCGCACGACATAATTCTGTTCATTCAAAGTCATATTTGTATAACCGGTCATGGCATCCATACCGTTGACTTTCATTGTCTGAACACCCTCCATGGGGTTCTCAATTTTGTAAGCGGACCAGACATCGTTGCCATATTGTGATATGGTTTTGTCTTTCATGCTTCCACCGGAAAAAATGACGACGCCACCCTCTGCATCACCTGTGCCACGGGCCATAACGGCATCAGCAGTATTTTGTAAGACATAATTTTCAGGGGCTGTGAATTTTAATTTCATTGTCGGGTGGATAAAATTGCGGCCGTTGATAACCCCCTGTTTCGGGTCGTCGCCCCAAAGCATTCCATCAATCACATTGAAATACTGGTCCTGATGGCGGTCACGCGAATTTTCCGGAATTTGTGTGTTTACCGCTTCGGTATAAGCTCTTGAAACCCTGTCCTGGGTATTTGGGTGGGTGGAAAAGAAATCCGATTGCTCCGGTTCACCTGCCCGGTTCGCGAGTATCAACTGTAGTTTATGGTCCGCATCTAGGGATTTAAGCATTTCAGCGGCTGCGTATGGATCAAATCCGGCACGGCTTGAATAGCGCACACCCAGTTCATCTGACTGATATTCCTGATTGCGTGAATAACTTAACAGATAAACCTGTGCCCCCTGGCTTAAGCTGTTGGCGACACCTGAATCACCGGAAACGGCACCAAGAATAGCGGCACCAAGGCCGGCAAACATTTGATTATTATATCTTTTGGCGGCATGACGGGCGGTGACATGGCCAATTTCATGGCCGATTACCGATGCCAGCGCCGATTCACTATTCACCATGGCAAGAATGCCACGGGTGACATAAACATATCCGCCGGGTAACGCGAATGCGTTTACAAGCGGCGTATCCAGTACTGTAAAGGTAAAAGGATAGTCTTTAAGCTCAGAATTTGCGACCAGTCGCTGTCCCAGATCATTGACATAATTTGCAACCTTTGGGTTTTTATAATCGCCACCATTTTCCTGAAGGATCAGGGGGTGCTGTTGCTGACCGATCTGAAGTTCTTTTGAAGGGGACATAAAAGGCGTAAAATCCTGCTGCCCGGTGGCCGGATTAAGCGTTGTACAGGCCTGGAGTGTGAGCGGCATAACGATGAGAAGCGTCTTTGAAAGAATTTTTCTATATTGTTTTAGCCACATGTTCTAATGCTCCCTTATTCTATGCTCAGTTGTTCAGGATGGGTCAGGTCTATTGTCGGTCCATTATAATATTTCAGCCATCCACGGACAATTATATTTCTACCTGCCAAGTCTGACAATTTTATGTCCTTTTTTTCAAACATTTTAGTTACCCTATTGGGGACGACAATAGTGAAATCCGTTTTATAATCTTCGCCAAAATTAAGATATGTATTGTTACGAACTGTTGCGACTTCAAGAATTTTTCCGGATATCAGTTGAAAACTGTTGGTATATTTTCCGCTTTCCTGATCTGTTTTTATTTTATAAAAATCTAACCCCCAAATTCCGGTCCGATTATTACGGGCTTTTTTTTCCTCTTCAAGTAATTCTTCAACCACGCTGCGGTTATCAGCAAAACTATATACCCTTGCCATACCATTCTTAATCATTTCTCCCTGAATCCAAGTACCATCTTCCAGAAACAGATGGGCAAGGTAACGGCCATAACGGTCCATTTTTCGCCCACCATATAATAGAATGACATTCTTGTTCAGAGATAGTGCGGCCAGCGCATCCTTGGCTTCATTTCCAAGCGGCCATGGCTTGAAATTCTTTCGGCCCAGGGCAATTTTTGGTGCCTGTAATCCCACCAGCCTTACTTCCATATTATTTTCTAGTCGTAAGGTGTCCCCGTCAATGATTTCAAACACGCGGTAACTGATTTCCTGTTTCTCATGGGTCAGCTTTTGTTTGATCAGATCTGTATCGTAGGCAAAGCAGTCATCTACCATGCTTATGATACAAATAGATATCAGAAAAAATGTTCGAATGATTTCCATTGTTCTATCATAATAGCATAGAATAAAAGGACAATATTTTAAAATATTTGGATTATCATTTCAGATAGATTTGAAAGAATTTAAGCTCAGGCGGTTCTTTTCTTTAAGCTTGGCCTGATATATTTCCTGTATGCCAAAGCCAGTCCGGTCCATACCATAATGATGGCCACAAATGATACAATTCCTGCTATTGTCTGCCCAAATACACCTAATGCTTCTCCGGTATGGAGGAACCGGATCAGTGACCTTGCTCTTCTGCCGGCACTATAGTCCTGAAAAGGTTCCCATTTGGTGATCTTGCCTTCATCACGGCTTAAATAAAGATCTGCTTTCTTTTGAGGTTCCCCGCCGTTACCAGTATCAATTGAAAAGCGAACGTCTTTGTCGGCATCTTTTGGATATGACATTGTTATTGTGGTCCAGTCGGCCACTTGCTGTGTCGCTTTCTGAAACATAGACTCAAATGTAACATTCTGAATGACTGTGCTCTGAGGCTGGGTATTATTTGTACTTCCTCTGACCGGTGGGGTTTCACCAGCAAGTGTATAGACCAGATTATTGGCCCAGCTATAATAAAACACGGCTGCTGTGGAAATAATAACAACAAGCGGAATAGCCGACCATATACCCATTACATTATGCCAGTTAAAATCTCTGGCACGGCTTGATTTGGTCTTCCTGAAAAGTAAGATTTTTTTTATATTTTTCCAGTTCAGTGTTTTTGGAATCCAAAGATACATTCCAGATAGAACAATGAACAGAAACATAAGGTTTGCAGCGCCTGTAAACATTCTGGCAACGGCTCTGTTTTCACCTTCCATCGACAACCAGCGATGCATGCTTCTAAGCTCACTGAAAAAAGCTTTTAATCCCACTGGGCCATTTCCAAGTATGTCACCGGAATAACGATTGATGTAATAATTTTCTTTGCTGCTAACAACCAACGGTGCTTCCGGATCATTTGATATTTTCAAGGATCTGATTTCTTTATGATTAATATTATCCCTATTCCTGTTGAGAATTTCATCAATCGTGACAGGGTCGATGTTTAGGGAAACAGGTCTTTCATATGTATTTTCCGCCCAAACAATTATTTGCCTTTCATAGGTGAGTAACACGCCGGTAACTGACATAATAAGAATTAAGACGGCTGCCAAAACTCCGCAAATTAAGTGGGGCCAGTATAAAATCTTATGTAAAGTCATTAAGTGTTGCCTATAAAGTTAATTAAGAATCATTATTATTATTAATTTCAAATACTAATAATGGTCAAGAATAAAATAAGGCAAAAATTATATAATTTAAGGGTAATCAAACCAATTTTAATTGGCCGGTAAAGTCAGGTAAAATAAGGCATGGGAATTTTAAATATTTGTTACATCGTGAATAACGACTGTCTCTTATAGACGGGATGTATTATAAATGTGGGATAGAGACATTCTAATTTGACATTTAAGCCTATTATCCAGATCTAAAAAATAAGGGGAAGAAACAGTGAAAAACGGGAAATTTCCAATCAGCCGTAGAGGCATTCTAAAAACATTACCGGCCGGGGCGGCTTTTGCGGTTAGTGGTTGTGCTAAAATTGAAGAGAAAAAAGAAGCCGTACCCATTAAATTCAAACATAATGTTGCCAGTGGAGACCCACTACAAGACCGTGTAATTATCTGGACACGAACGGAGCCAGTAGACGCAATGTTTCAAGGAGACGTTGACGGTGAGTGGGAAGTATCATCAGGCCAGGATTTTAATAAAATAGAGAAAAAAGGTAGCTTTTCCACGAATGCGGACCGGGATTATACTGTTAAAGTTGATGTAACGGGCCTTGAAGCAGGCAAGAATTACTTTTACCGCTTTAAAGTTGGTGATGAAGTTTCACCAGTTGGCGAAACGAAAACGTTGGATAAATCCGGGGTCCGTCCAATTAAAATCGCCGTGGCATCCTGTTCCAATTATCCATGGGGATATTTTAACGGCTATCGCGCAATTGCGGAAAGCGGTCCTTTTGATGCCGTGATCCATCTTGGGGACTATATATATGAATATCCGGTGGGGACATATCAATCACCGAATGCCGAGAAAATGGGTCGTCTGGTTGACCCGCCACATGAAATTCTGACAATTTCAGATTACAGACGCCGCTATGCACAATACAGGTCTGATGAGGATTTACAGGAAGTTCATAGAAAATATCCATTTATCTGTACCTGGGATGATCATGAATTTGCCAATAATTCCTATGCAACGGGCGCAGAAAACCACAATGATGGTGAAGGAGACTGGGCCGATCGACGTCGCGCGGCCACCAAAGCATACATGGAATGGATACCGGTGCGGGTGGCCAGCGATGATCTGCCGACCGTAAGATCGTTTGATTTTGGCAATCTTGCAACTCTTGCCATGCTGGACACAAGAATTGTTGGTCGTGAACGTCCCCTGGAATATGGAAAGGATGTAGATACGATTACCATAGACGGTGTTGAAAAACCGGACTATGCCGCTTTTCATAAACGGCTGGAAACCGAGGAAAGATCATTGATCGGTGCCAAGCAGGAAGCCTGGTTAGACCAGACACTGGCAAATTCAGCTGCCAAAAAAATTCCGTGGCAGATTATAGGTCAGCAGATCATTATGAGCTTTCGGCCTGAGCCGCCATTAAGTTCTGTTTTTAGTCCGGAAGAAATGAAAGAACTGCCTGAGGGTGAACAGCTAAGCATGAAAGTGGCTGAGGAATTTGGCGGTTTTTATAATCCGGACGCCTGGGATGGCTACCAACCGGCCCGTCGCCGGGTATATGATTTGTTTAAAAAACACTCTTCCAATCCTATTGTTCTGACAGGAGATACGCATTGCGGTTGGGCGATGTCGCTCACCGATAAGATGGGTGGGGAACATTACGGGGCTGAATTTGCGGTACCTGGTATTACGTCACCTGGTCGCGGCGAGCGCATTAATAAAGTTGAGCAGGTTGAGCAGGCCTATTATGATTTTCTTGATCATCTGGCCTATGCCAATATCAAGCAACGCGGATATCTTACCGTTACTATATCACAAGATGAGGCAATAGCCGATTGGTATGTTCTTTCTGATATTGAAAGCAAACAATTTGATTTAATCAGGAAAAAGTCGTTAAAGTATAAGTGGGGCGACGTTTCTGATGGTAAAGTCGTTCTGGAGGATATAACAACCTAACAGTGGACGGTTTTGCATGATTAAAAAATATTTGGTTTTTCTTTGCCTGATGATTCCATCATTTGGCACGGCGCAGGACTTAAATCTTGAGCAGTATTTGAGTTATCTTCAGAAAGCACAGACTGAAGAAATATCGCCAAAAAATTTGGATGATTTTTATAAAACCTCCCGTGCTTTCTGGATGGCTAATAAAATTGATTATAATGATCATCCGGCCAAATATAAAAAGGCTATGGATTTATATCATGACGGGCAGGACAGGTTTGTGCGGGACCGCACCATAAAAATTGACCGTTTTGAAAATACAATCGAAAATTTCAGGCGGTTTGATGTGCGAAACACACTGCCCGAAAACCCCATCCTTTTTGTGGGTAGTTCCAGTATTGTATTTTGGCAGACCGCCAATTCCTTTCCTGAATATCCGGTCACCAATCGCGGCTTTGGCGGTGCCAGTCTTCCTGAAGTAATTCATTACTACGATGATGTTGTTAAAAGACATAATCCGTCAATGATGGTGGTTTACTGCGATATTGATGTTGAAAATGGAAAATCACCGGAATTTTCTGTGAATGCCTTTAAGGAACTTGTATCCCGTGTCGAGCAGGATTTTAAAAATATTCCCATCCTGATGCTTTCAATGAAACCGACTTTGGTGGATGATCTTCTTGGCCGGGAAGTTCGGAAAAATAAAATGATCACAAATCAGAAACTTATGGAATTCAGCAACAGTCAGGATAATCTTTATTATATTGATATCACCAGCCCAATGATGAGAGCGGATGGCAGCCTGAAGCCGGAAATTTTTCTGGATGACGGAATGCATTTAAATTCAAAAGGCTATGAGCTTTGGGACCCGATCCTTCGCAAGGAGATTAAACAGATCAGAGGAAACTAGCGTGGCAAAGAGTGCGAAGGAAAAATTTGTTCCCAGTGAAGAGCAGATGGCTCTCTGGCCGGATGTCTCGGGTAATGATATCAATGGTTTGGGGGAAACGGAAATAAGGCGGCCTTCGCCCATTTACTGGCAGACACCGGAGCTTACTCCTTTTGGGCCTCTCATGCAGTTTTTTGAAGATCATGCACCGCGTGATGAAGGCCTCTATAAAACCCAGATGGAAACTGACAGGATAAGGGCGACTGAAATTCCGCCGGTTTCGCCGATCAGAAAAGAAAATTCATCGTCAGAATGGTCGTCTCTTGTCAAAAAAGTGGCATTTGACAGCGGCGCGGTTGCCGTAGGCATTACGAAAATGCGCCCGGAATGGGTGATTGATACTTTTGATATACCCTATGATAATGTTATTACCATAGGGGTGGCCATGGATTTTGAAAATTTAAAAACGGCGCCCGAGGTCCCCTCTGCGATAGAAGTGATTAAGAAATACGGGGAAGCCCATATTGTTAGTCATGCCATCGCCACCTGGATTCACGAGCAGGGCTGGGATGCCCGATCGTACGGAGGATCAAATAATGTTCCCATCCTGCTTATTCCCCCGGCCATTGAAAGTGGATTGGGTGAGCTGGGTAAACATGGATCCATCATAAACCGCGAAAATGGGTCTGTATTGCGTCTGGGCGCATTGGTCACCAATATGCCGTTGGAATATGACAGTCAGGATAGGTTTGGTGTTGATGAATTTTGTATGAACTGTAAAGCCTGTCAGAATGCTTGTCCGCCGGATGCTATATATTCAAAGAAGCAAATGGTGCGCGGTGTAAAAAAATGGTATGTGGATTTTGATAAATGCCTGCCATATTTTAACGAAAATACCGGTTGTGGAATTTGTCTTGCCGCCTGCCCCTGGAGCCGCCCCGGGGTGCCGGAGAATTTAATCAGGAAAATTGCCCGAAAATTTGGTTAAGTCCTTATTTTAGTGAGAAAAAAGCCCGGATTTGACAATTTCTTTTAAAATGGTATCATTTTAGTCAGTATTTTTTACAGAGTGGGAGGGTAATATGAGCGGCGAAAAAGTATAATATTCTAATCAGAAGATTAATTAATTTCAGTTGGCTTTAAAAATGGAGAGAGTTATGAGTGGCGCACAGTAAATCAATTTAATTGGCTTAAATAGCCGTATTCAATAAAAAACACCCCTGAAATAAAATGGGGTGTTTTTTATTGAATATAGTAAAGTTAATTATAAATTTCCTTTATTTCTTAATCCTGAAATATACCGTAGTTCATTACTTGAGGACTTATCGTCCGGGTTGATTTTAAGGGCTTCGTTATATTTTACTTCCGCCTCATCCAGTCTGTTAAGTTCAATTAGACTATATCCTGCTCCCCGTAATGCCCGTCCTTTTTCTGTTATTTTTATTTCTTCGGGCGATAAGTCGGCATCTTTAACAGACTTTTCAAAAATTTCCAGTGCTTCTATATAGCGCTTTTCTGATTGATAAATATGGCCGAGTTCTGATGAAAAAAGGCTGTTATTCGGGGATAATGTCAAGGCCTGATTGAGTGCTTTCTTGGCGGCACTCATCCGTCCTAGAGAAATATTGATGTAACCTTCTAAATAAAAGGCAAGGGCATAAACATAAGGAATACTATAGACATTATCAGAATTCTTATTTTGTTTTTTCAATCCGTTCTGTAATAGGCCGTTCATCGTATAAAGCATGGATTCCTGTTTTGAACGAGCGCTGAACATTCGTGAATATTTATTTTGATAATTTTCATTAAAATGTTCAATTATAGGTTTGATGTTGGCGTCCAAAGCATCGGACAAGTCACCTTGCCGGATCTTCTCTTGGGCGTCTGTCATATGTTGATATATTTCAGCAGGTGCATCGGGTGCTGCGAGCGAAAGAACCTCTTTATTCTCGTTAGTGCTCATGCGGGCAATGGGAGAGGCATTTGTATTATTTGTACTGGTCGTTTTGCAACCGGATAATGCAAACGCCAAACCAATAATTAATATAAATTGTTTCATGCTATTCCCCCATTAAAATTGTCACCGGAAGAATAAACAGCTTTATTAAAGCCTGTCAAATCAATAGGGCATTTGACTTATCGGGCAGGATTGCTAGAGTTAATCTTATAAACATAATTAGGGAGCCTGGGATGCGGGGATCTATTTTCAAATCATTTGGATTTGGCATGATTTTACTGATCATGGCCTGCGGGTCTGATCAGACAAATATGACCAACAAGGAAACAAACGTTTTAAAGAGTCAGGCGCAGAATGTGACCATTTACCGTGACCAATGGGGCGTGCCACATATCCACGGTAAAACCGATGGTGATACCGCTTTTGGTATGGGATATGCCCAGGCCGAAGATAATTTTGATCAGCTTGAACTTGGGTTTATCATGGGGGTTGGCCGCTCGGCTGAACTGCTTGGCGAAGAAGCCCTGCTTTCAGATTGGGTTGTCCATAGTTTTGAAAATAATAAACTGTCAAAACGTGATTATGACAATGCTTCTCCTGCCATAAAATCACTGCTTGACGGCTATGCTGCCGGAATTAATTATTATATAGAAACCCATCCCGATCTGGAAGTGAGACTGCTTGACCATATCGAACCATGGTATTCGCTTGCCCTGATCCGCCGCTGGTATTATCTGGGCGGCTTTCTAGGCCGTCTGCGCTTCACCACCAAAGAGCGGACCGCGGCCTTTGAAGCGATTAATGGAACGTCACTCGAATTGGCTCAGCTTGAGCTCCCAAAATATGATCCTGAGGATAGAAAGGAATTCGGCTCCAATTCATGGGCGGCCAATAATAACAAAATAGTGGGGACTGGGTCATATCTGTTTATCAATCCTCATCTGCCCGCTTTTGGTATCGGGCAGACTTATGAAGCCCATATGATGTCGGATGAAGGATGGAATTTTACCGGTTATGCAAGGTTTGGCTATCCACTTCCCTATATCGGTTTTGGGGAAAATCTTGGCTGGATGAGCACTGATAATTTCAGCAATCAGGAAGACAGCTGGATTGAGCATTTCGATGAACCGGAAGATCCGCTTGCCTATAAATATGGTGATGGAACACGCGAAGCGATCGAATGGAGCGGTGAAATTAAAATCAAAGGGGGAGAGGTCAGAACAGTTAAATACAGAAAAACCCATCATGGAGCCATTGTTGCCATGCGTGACGGTAACTTTCTGTCCGGCAATTTTGCCACCTATGACCAGCCGGGATGGTTGGACCAGTGGTATAATATGCAGCGCGCAGAAAATATTGAGCAGTTTACCAAAGCAATTGAGCCGCAAAGAATGAATTTCGGCAATATCATGTATGCCGATCGGGCAGGGAATATCTGGTATATTTATAATGGCTCGGTGCCCATCAGAAATGAAGGATTTGACTGGAATAATGCGGTTGACGGCAGCAATCCTGATACGGACTGGAAGGGGTATCATACGCTTTATGATCTGCCACAGGTGCTAAACCCAGTTTCCAATATGATGCAAAACACCAACACTACCCCTTTTAATGTCAGTATGTCTGATAGCGATGCCAAGGAAGAGAATTATCCAAGTTACATGGTTCGTGAAGGCGATAATGCCAGAAGCCGAAATGCCAGACGAATTTTAAATGCGTACGAAACTTTCGATTTTGCAACATGGGAACGCGAATCCCTTGATACGCATATGGCTGAATGGCCGGTTTCAAAACCGATTATCATGGAGGCTTATGCCGCGACATCAGAAAAAAATGCTGACCGTGCAGAGAAACTTGCCCCGGTTATAGCCATGCTTGACGACTGGGACGGTATTGCTACTTTGGAATCGCCGGAGCCGACCATATATACTGACTGGTTTGAAGGGTTATACCGGGGTAAACCACGGGGATTTGTTGCCTCAGATGAGGAGGTTATTGCGTCACTTGAGCAGGCCATGGATAGACTGGTAAAAGACTGGGGCGCGTGGCAGGTTGCCTGGGGAGAGATGAACCGTTCCCAGCGTCCGCCGCTTGATGCATCAGGAAATCCGTTATTTGATGATAACGCACCGAGCATTGCCACCCCGGGTGTGCCAAGTTGGTCGGGAGGAAGTATGACCGCCTTTAATCTTAGGCAGGATGGATTAAAAAGGCGTTATAAAACAGGCGGAAACAGTTATACGGCCGTTGTCGCTTTTCCGAATGAGCCGAATGAAAAAGTAAAATCAAAATCGGTTCATGTTTTTGGGGCAAGTGCGGATCCCAAATCACCGAATAATATGGATCAGGCGGCGTTACTGGCGGCAAAGAAATATAAGCCAGCCTGGCTATATCTTGATGATGTCAAGTCCAATGCCAAACGATCCTATCATCCGGGCGAGGAATAATTAATCATCATGGGGAAAATAATGAGAACGCTACAATCAGTTTTGCTGTTCATTCTGATCTCTGTTTCTGCGGCTTTGGCGCAAAACGGACTTCCGACAAATTTTGACGAGACTGTGCTCAGCAATATGGAAAAATGGCACGCGCCCGGTCTTGGACTTGCCGTTGTCAAAGACGGAAAAACGGTGCTGACAAAAGGATATGGGGTAAAATCAATAAAGACCGGGGCACCGGCAGATAAAAACACACTGTTTCAGGCAGGCTCCACCACCAAGGCCTTTGCTGCAATATCCATTGCTATGCTGATTGGTCAGGGTAAAGCAGCATGGGATGACCCGATTATAAAACATATCCCGGAATTTAAAATGAAGGACCCTTATGTTCAGAACAACCTGACAATCCGGGATGCGTTAAGCCATGTCAGCGGCGTTTCAGCTTTAAGCAATATAAATATGTTTCTTGGCCTTAATATTGATGAAACTTGGGCTCTGATGGCAGAAACAGGTCAGCAGGCCAGTCTCAGGCAGAAATGGGAATATAATAATACCACCTTTGCCCTTGCAGGAAGGATAGTTGAACGCCTTTCTGGGATGAGGTTTCATGAATTTGTCAGAAAAAATATTCTAGATCCACTTGGGATGGATCATACCCGGCTTTTGGATTTTTCTGTTCAGAATGATCCGAACCGTGCGGAGGCGCATCAATATTATAAGGGCAAAGACTATCAGATCCCATATCCCTATATTGAATATACACAGTCGGCAGGCATGATCAATTCCACTCCGGAAGATATGGCAAAATGGATGAAATTTTTGCTCGCTAAAGGAAAGTGGAATGGCAAACAACTTGTATCATCTGAGCTGATTGAAGAGATGATGAAACCACAGGCCTTGCTGGATCCTGTAGATATGTATCCAGCCGCCACCACATATGATCAGCACTATTATGCTTATGGACTGGCCTGGTTTGTGCATGATTTTCGTGGCCATAAAATGGTTATGCATACAGGCAGCATTTACGGTATGTCGGCAATTATCGGGCTTCTTCCCGATGATAATATCGGTGTTTATATTTTTATCAATGGCGACCATGTCGAATATCGTCACGCCCTTATGTATCAGGTGCTTGATGATCTTCTGGGAAATATGGACACGGACTGGTCTGAGAAAATTTATCCCCTTTATAATGGTGATAGAAATTCAGAGAAGCCTGAAATAAAACGATATCCGGATATAAATGAAGATGCATTGGTCGGGGACTATGTTTTGGATGGGTCATATCCGCTCTATATTAAGAGAGAAGGGAAAAACCTTACTGCCCATGTCGGAAGGCTTATGTTTGAAATGGTCCGAGAAAATGACCGCTACCGGGTCATCAGCCCGGAAACCCGTGAAATTCCATGGGATAATTATCTTGAAATGGAAACGGTTGAGGGTGTCGTTACTTCCGTTACATTAAACGGGTTAAGGTACAAGAAAAAATAATTTGCTCTTCTTGCCTTCGCTATGAATTAATCTGCCCCTTGCGGGGCAGATTATAATGATCATTTCAATCCGACTGTTGCCATACATTCAATTTCCACCAGTGCTCCGCCTGATAGAATTAGGTTTCCTACACCACTTCTGGCGGGGGGATGATCGCCAAAATAACTGCGGTAGGCTTTATTAAGGGCCTCCCTATCATCAGGGTTTGCCATAAAGACAGTGCATTTAACAACTTCATCCAATGAAGAACCGTATTTTTCCAATGTGGCTTTTATATTTTTCATAATGTTATGAGTCTGAGTTGCAACATCGTCAGGGAATTTTCTGGTTTCGGGGTCTCTTCCGGTCATTCCGGAAAGATATAGCATATTGCCGACCCTTACGGCGGATGAAAGCAAGGCATCCGGACTATTGGTATAATATTCGACGGTATCCTTATTTTGTGACCAGGCTGTCTGTCCAAGTAAACCTGTGATTAATATTGCTATAATTAAACTTAATTTTTTCATGAATTTTTCCTTTTAATCTACGATTGCCTGATAAATCAAAGCCCTTAATTTATCGCTTTCATTCATATCTCCTGCCGGGATTAGCTGGGTCAGATAAACAAAAACAATTTTTTCCTTGGGATCAACCCAATATGTGGAATGGTAGGCACCGCCCCAACCGAAATTGCCTTCTGAACTTGGTTGGCCAAAGGCGCCCATGTCCATAACAATTTCAAAGCCCAGCCCAAATTTCCTCCCTGCACCGAATTCAATATCACCAATATGATTTTTGGTCATAAGCTCAACAGTTTTTCGGCTTAAAATTCTCGTCCCGTTTAATTCGCCACCATTTAACATCATCTGTAAAAAGGTGCCGTAATCATGGGTGGTTGAAATAAGCCCTGCCCCGCCGGAAAAGCTCTTACGCGGCCCATTGACATAATGTCCCTGCCCCACATGTCTTCCGCCGTCCATTTGTCCCGGATTATCAGCAAGGCTGATTTTATCCCCTTTTAAAGAATAAACGGTGGCCAGACGATCTACCTTTTCCTTCGGGACATAATAAGCGGTGTCATGCATATGGAGAGGATCCAGAATATTTTCCTTGATAAACTGATCTAGCGATTGCCCGGATATGACCTCAATAACAGCGCCTAGAATATCGGTGTTATAGCCATAGACAAACTGTTCACCAGGTTGTGCCGCCTGTGGAAGGCTGGCGATACGTCTGACCGTATTCCTGATCGGTTCATCCCGGTCCGCGAAATACCATCCGTAAATACCCGCTTCTTTCCATGCCGCTTCACCGGGACCTGTGCCGTAGCTGATACCGGCAGTATGGGTAAGAAGATCACGTATAGTGATTTTCCGCTTGGCAGGAACAACCCTATACCCGCCATTTCCGTCATCTTCCGCTACGGTTGTTTCCATATATTCGGGTAAATATTTTCCGACCGTATCACCAATCAGTAATTTTCCCTGTTCCTGTAAAATCATGATACCAACGCTCGTGATTGCTTTTGACTGGGAAGCAATTCGGAACATGTTGTCGTGCTTCATCGGGTCCTTGCTGGCGATATCGCGCATTCCGAAGGCTTTATGATAAACGGGCATGCCATTTCGCGTGACATATACGACGGCACCGCCAATTTTTTCCTGATCAATATAATCCTGCATTACCCCATCAATTCGGCTCAGCCGTTCAATGGACATTCCCTGATTAATCTGTGCATATGCGTTTGGTAAGGAAGATGTAAATAAGAGAAGCACAAAAATATAACGTGCTCTTTTAACAAAATTTGAAATTGTCATAATATTCCCCGTTCAGATGTTTTTATTATGGGGGAATGGTGACCTATTTTTGCTTATTTTGCAAATTTTTAGATTTACAGTTTGAAAACAGACTATCAGTTATGCAGTTTCCGTCAGCGCAAGCTTAAGAGCAAAACCAACAAAGATTGTTCCGGCAATCCTGTTTAATATAATCTGGGCTCTCTCTGATTTCTTTAGAAACTCACCTAGCCTTGCGGCCAAATAGGCGATTGAAATAAACACGATCAGAAATGCCAGAATGAATGCAGCGGCAAGCTCGATGGTTTGCCGGGCAAAATGGCCAAGTGACGGGTCAATGAACTGAGGAAAAAAGGCCAGAAAGAAAACAGCAATTTTAGGATTGCTGATATTCATCAGAATGCCGCGGCGATACAGCCGAAAATTACCCCGTGGTTTATTTGCCGTTTCTGATATTTTTGCTTTTCCCGCCCGAAAAGCGTGCCATGAAAGATAAAGGAGGTAAGCGACTCCGATGAATTTCAGAACTGTAAAGGCCGTTACAGAGGATTTGATAATAACGGTGACACCAAAAATAACAGCAGTCGTATGACAGATAAGTCCTGTTAATAGACCAAGTGTCAGACAAATTCCGGCAACGGGACCTTCCAATGCCGCCTGAGTCAACAGAAATAAATTATCCGGCCCCGGGACAAGGGAAAGTAATAGTGACGCCGTAAATATTGCCAGAAGCACTTCTGTAGAGACCATCCATAAACTCCAAATTGTTTTTTTCAGAATAAAAGAAAAACTATTGAAATCAATATTTGTCTTTCTTGAAGTTTTAGATCTTGTATGTCATGCTTTGAAAAATAAATAACGGGAGGTCATAAGTGAAATCATTATTAAATGCGGCATGCCTTATTGTTTTCTGGCTTTATGCGGCAAATTCTAACGCACAGGAGCTGACAATCAAAAAAATGGGACCTGGCCTCCATAGAATGGAGGTAACACATCCGGATGGCACTTTACAGCGCTATATCATCAGCATTCCGGAAGGATATGATGGCAGTAAAGCCGTACCGCTTATTCTTGGGCTTCATTACGGTTTCCAGAGGAAAGAAGGGTCAACAATACCTGAGCCTTACTGGGTGGAAGGATTTTTTACCAAAATTTACCAGCAGGCTTTTGAGCCGCTTGGAGCTATTTTTCTGGCGGCCGATTCAGTGAACGGGAACTGGTCAACGCCGGAAAATGAAAAAGCCGTTCTTAGCCTGATGGACAGTGTTATAGCCACATATAATATAGATCCGTCAAAAACCATAGTTACGGGCTACAGCATGGGTGGGTTTGGAACCTGGCATTTTGCCTCAAAGTTTCAGGATCGATTTGCCGGTGCACTGCCAATTGCCGGGATGCCGGCTGAG
Organism: Emcibacteraceae bacterium; assembly: GCA_041396985.1. Lineage (NCBI taxonomy): Bacteria > Pseudomonadati > Pseudomonadota > Alphaproteobacteria > Emcibacterales > Emcibacteraceae > Emcibacteraceae bacterium. The sequence goes on along the minus strand of JAWKXO010000002.1, from coordinate 15,644 downwards.
ATGGACGGTTTTAGGGAAAACAGGAAAATGATTGATGTGGACTGGAAAATTCCACTTTATATCATTCATTCACGGGTTGATGGCCTGATTGATATCGGTCCGACGGAAGAATATGTGAAGAAACTGAAAGCCGAAGGCAAGGATGTAATTTTTCAGGTGCTGACGGTAATAACCCATCATCAGGAAAATCTTTTACCCGAACCAATGGGAAAGGCCGTGCCCTGGATCAGAAGAGTATGGGAAAATGCCAAATAATAAATTTTGTTTTAAATATGAAGGAATTAGGCTATTTATGGGGCTATAGCTTATTTTTTAAGCGGATCCGGTTTATTGAACCGGATCAATCGGGGCGGGGAAATATTTAGCCAACAAGTGTAAGGTTTAATAAAAGAATGTGTCCAGCAATAGTGGAAGAAGGACATCAAAGGGGTTATATCATTCCCATTGGTGGTGCTGAAAATAAAGATACCAACCCTTCTATTTTAAAAAAATTTACTGAAATTTCAGGTGGAACTAACGCAAAAATTGTGATTATTCCAACCGCGTCACGCCTTGATGATACAGGCGAAAGATATGAAAAAATATTTACGGATATTGGCGTTGGCGAAGTAAGCCATATTGATATTACAAGCCGTGAAGACTGCAACAATCCTGAATTTGCCAGCCGCTGCGAAGAAGCAACAGGTATCTTTATCACCGGTGGCAATCAGCTTCGACTGGCGACTATTCTTGGCGGTACAGCTGTCGCCCAGGTAATCAGAACAGCAAATGCCCGCGGTGTCCATGTCGCTGGCACGTCGGCTGGGGCATCAATTATGTCAGAACATATGATTGCCGGCGGTGAATCAAATGAATCACCAAGGGAAGGCGGTGCCATATTGGCACCGGGACTTGGTCTGACCAATGCCATGATTATTGATCAGCATTTTTCGGAACGAAACCGACTTGGAAGGCTGCTTTCGGCCATCGCCTTTAACCCGTTCCTGATGGGAGTGGGAATTGATGAGGATACTGCCGCTTTTATCGGCCCGGATGATATGTGCGAGGTGGTGGGAAGCGGAACGGTAACGATTGTTGATGGCGGGGATTTGACCTATTCTTCAGCTTATGGCACGGACAATACCAAAGCATTGGGCCTTCTTGGTCTAAAACTGGATATCCTACATGAAGGCTGCCTTTATAATTTTGATATCAGGGAAGCATTCCCGCCTATTGAAGATCGGCAGAATGTTTGTAAAATTTAAAGTTTAACTAAAATATTGAGAGGGACTTAAATGAAAATATTAAAAACGAATTTATATTTGGGGCCCAATCAATATGCCAAATTCAAAGTCATTCGCCATGTATTGGATATTGGCGTTCTGGAAGAGTGGCCATCAGCAAAAATAGGCAGTGATTTTGTTGACGGACTGGTGGATGCCCTGCCAGGGCTTCATGAGCATGGCTGTTCTTACCGTGTGCCGGGTGGTTTCATTCGTCGGCTCAGAGAAGACGAAGGTACATGGATGGCTCATATTATTGAACATGTCGCATTGGAGCTACAATGTGTTGCGGGGAATGAAGTTACGTTTGGCCGCACCCGATCAACCGGTGACGTTGGTCAATATAATATGGTTTATGCCTATGTTCATAAAGACGTAGGCTTGGCCGCCTGTGAACTTGCTATTAAGCTCTTGATGCATTTGTTGCCCAAGGAGTTGCAGGAAAAAACGGGCTATCCGATTGAAGTAGACTTTGACTGGGAAGAAGAACAGACAAGATTTATTAAAAGTGCGCAAAGGCATGCCTTTGGACCCAGTACCGCGTCACTTGTCGCCGCCGCGGAAGCAAGGGATATTCCCTGGCTGCGTCTGAATAAATATAGTCTGGTGCAATTCGGGCATGGCAAACACCAAAAAAGAATTCAGGCAACAATTACGTCCCAAACCAATCATATTGCCGTGGAGATTTCCTGTGATAAGGAAGATACCCATAATCTGCTGAATGATTTGGGGCTACCCGTGCCACAGCAACAAATGGTTTATAGCTCGAATGAAGCCGTTAAGGCGGCACAGCGTATTGGTTACCCTGTCGTTGTCAAACCGCTCAATGCCAATCATGGACGCGGCGTATCGATTAATTTGAGCAGTGATGAGGAAGTCGAAACCGCCTTTGATGTCGCAAAAGATCAGGGGACGAGCAGGGCAGTTTTGGTCGAGAGCTATATGACAGGGTTTGATCATCGGATGCTGGTCGTTGATAATGAACTGGTTGCGGTGGCAAAGCGTGTTCCGGGGCATGTTGTCGGTGATGGAAAACATACTATTGCAGAGCTCATAGATATTGTGAATGAAGACCCGCGTCGTGGTGTTGGCCATGAAAAGGTTCTTACAATTCTTGAAATAGACAGTCAGGCAAGGCGGTTAATGAAAAATGCCGGATATACAGAAGAAACAGTTCTTGAAGATGGTAAGATTTTTTATCTTCGCGATACGGCCAATCTTTCAACCGGCGGAACCGCCATTGATCTGACGGATGTTGTCCATCCGGATAATAAGGAAATGGCGCAGCGGGCTATTCAGGCTGTCGGGCTTGATGTAGGTGGCGTTGATTTTCTGACCACTGATATAAGCAAATCCTATAAAGTTGTGGGCGGTGGTATTGTTGAGGTAAATGCCGCACCGGGTTTCAGGATGCATGTGGCACCGTCAGAGGGCAAGGCTAGGGACGTTTCGGGAAAAGTGCTGGAAATGCTATTCCCGGTTGGAACGCCAAGCCGCATTCCGATCGCAGCCATTACAGGAACCAACGGGAAAACCACCACGTCAAGAATGCTGGCCCATATCATTAAAACCTGCGGATATACGGTGGGGCTTACCACCACTGACGGTATTTATGTTGATGGGAAGCAGACAGTGAAGGGAGATACTACCGGGCCGCGCTCAGCACAAATGGTCCTTCGGGATCCAACAGTTGACTTTGCCGTTCTTGAAACGGCCCGCGGCGGGTTGGTCAGAAACGGCCTCGGTTATGACAGTACCAATGTTTCAGCATGTCTTAACGTGGCGTCTGACCATTTAGGGATGGGGGGTATTGATACCCTGGAACAACTGGCCGAAATAAAAAGAATAGTGATTGAAGCGGCGACGGATACGGTCGTTTTGAATGCCGATGATAAACACTGCCTTCTGATGGCGGATTATGCTGACGCAGATAATATTTTCTATGTGACCATGCATCATGACCATGCACTTGTGAAACAGCATATTGATGCCGGTGGCAAGGCCTGTGTGCTTGAAAAAGGCATGAATGGGGATTTGATTACCATTTATGATAACAGTACACATATACCGGTATTATGGTCACATCTTATCCCGGCAACCATTGAAGGAAAAGCGCTTCATAACGTACAGAATGCCATGTTCGCAGTGGCTATGGCTTATAGTTTTGGTGAAGATCTGGACCAGATCAGGCTTGGGCTTAAAACATTTAATACCACATTCTCACAGGCGCCGGGACGGATGAATGTGTTTGACAAGCATGGCTTCCGTGTCATTCTGGATTATGCCCATAATCCGGCGGCCTTCAGCGTGATGACCGATCTGGCGGATAAACTGAATACCCACTCCCGTAAGCTTATTGTTGCTTCCTGTCCAGGGGACAGGCGGGACCAGGATGTTTTAGAAAGCACAGAAGTCATTGCCGGTCACTTTGACCATTACTACTTAAAGGCGGATGATAACCGACGCGGAAGAGGAACTGATGAAATCCCGAATATGATGAAAAAGTGCCTAATGGATCAGGGTGTAGCAGAAGAAAATATTAGCGTAATCCCGGATGAAGTTGAGGCTATTGATGCGGCACTGAATGCAGCGGGTGATAATGATCTACTGGTTGTTTTTGGTGATAACGTTACACGGTCCTGGAAGCAGATCATCAATTTCGGCGGTAATAAATCGGAAGCGGTTGCGGCCAAATCGGAAATTAAGATTAAAGCGCCGGCTTATGAAGACCTGATCGATGTCAATCTTCAGATCATAAGGGATGAGCGCGGTGTGCGTCTTGCCCGTGAAGATGTTGAAGATGGTGACTGATCATCATGGCCATAAATATCGAAGAGATTGAAGATTATCTGGATATCAGAATACCAGAATCCGATAAATTGACCCTTGAAAGCAGCAGAAGGGTAACCGGACCCGGCCTTTTGTGGGAAAAACCGGGTGCCATTCTGGATGTATATGTTAAGGATTTCAAAAAAGAAGATGTTATTACGGTCTGGTTGAGTGAAGTGAACCGGGTGCTCAAGGCAATTGGCTGGACAAATAGCCAGACCAAAACACGAATATTCGACACTGGAGTAAATCTGGCAATATCAGCGACCATTGATCTTCTTTATTCGGCCGTTTTTGTTATTGAAACCAGTTGGCAGCTGACGGCTTGCCGATTACTGGGGGAGCAGCCGGATGATTTTGAAAAACATATATCTGATCTTAAGGACGTAATTGCAAAAGAACAAAACCCACCATTGCTGGCCCTTCAAAAAGTAGCAGAAAAAAGGAATATTGATGTCCTCTGGGATGATGATTATGTGTCGCTCGGACATGGTATTGGGTCACAAAAATGGGGCATTAATGAAATTCCCTCTCCTGATAACGTGGACTGGAATATGCTTCATAATGTTCCGGTTGCCCTGATTACCGGCACAAACGGAAAATCAACCAGCGTTCGATTATCTTCAGCCATTGCCGCAGCGGCAGGTTTTATTAGCGGCTCTACATCAACCGATTATGTAAAACTCGGTGGTGATATTCTTGATTATGGTGATTATTCAGGACCGGGTGGTGCCCGTATGCTGCTTCGGGATAAACGGCTTGAGATGGCCTTTCTAGAGGTGGCCCGGGGCGGCATCCTGCGGCGTGGTCTGCCACTCAGACAGGCAGCGGCCGCACTGGTCACCAATGTTGCTGCTGACCATCTTGGCGAATATGGCATAAATACGGTTGAGCATCTTGCCGATGCCAAGTTTGCCGTTGCCAGAACACTTTCAAAGGACGGTGTGTTGGTGCTTAATGCAGACGATAAATATGTTGTCTCTAATGGTCTGGGTTCAGAAAAAAATCTTTGCTGGTATTCTCTGGATGAAAATAATGATCAGATTTTAAATGCGCTTCAGCAAGGAAATTTATGCTGCTGGCTAGAAGGAGGCGTAATCAACTATTTTGATGGTAAAGATATCAGCCTTAAGATGTCCGTAGCTGATATTCCGATCACCATGAATGGGGCAGCGCGATTTAACATTCATAATGCCATGGGGGCAATTTGTCTGACCAAAGCAATGGGGATTTCAAATGAGGCAATTATTGATGGGCTGATGCATTTCAGGTCGACACCTGAGGATAACCCAGGACGCTGTAATGAATTTAAGGTAAAAGGCGCGCGAGTGTTTGTTGATTTTGCCCATAATCCTCATTCAATCAATGCTATTACGGATATGCTAAGCAGTTTGCCATCCAGAAGAAAATTTTTGCTGATCGGCCAGGCCGGTGACCGGTCGGATCAGGATATTATTGACCTGACCAGAGGGGCCATCCGTTTTAAACCGGATCAGGTTGTGACCATGGATATGGTTGCCTATTTAAGGGGACGTGAGCTGGGTGAAGCGGCGGCCATTATCAAATCCGAATGTATGAAAAATGGAATAGATGTAAATGAAATACATCATTTTCCGTCTCCATCCGAAGGGGCAAAATTCATCATTGATCAATTGGAAGATGGCGACCTTGCACTGCTGCTGGCTCTCTCCGAGCGGGATAAGGTTTTTGCCATGCTGAAAGAAGCGGGCGAATAGTTACCGGCAGGGGGCAAAGGTGGTTGAAACAAGGTCCAAGCTGTCTGAAACAGCTGCCCGCTTCATTCCGTCCGAATTATAGGCCATGGCGATTTCGCCTTTTTTATTCACGGCAATAAGACCGCCATCCCCACCCAGTCTTTCCACTTCATCAAGCAGCCGCCAAAGGGCTTCTTCAAGTGTGTCTCCCGCCAGTTCATATCCATTGGCTGCTGTCAGTGCTCCACCGGCCCGAATAAAATATTCACCTGTTCCCGTGCAGGAAATGGCAATATCCTGATCAGCCCATGTACCGATACCAATAATAGGTGTATCGCCAACACGACCGGCCGGTTTTCCAAACACTCCACCGGTTGATGTAGCGGCGGCAAGGTTGCCATGAATATCAAGGGCCACTGCCCCGACTGTGCCATGGAACATTTCATAATTTTTGATGTCCTCTTCTGTGACACCAATAGGCAGGATATAATAATTTTTTGGGTCTAAAACAGATTCAAATCCCTGTTCAGATGCAAATTTGTTCGCGCCGTCAGCCGTCAACATGACACAGGGGGAGTTTACCAGAACGGCTTTTGCGACCCCGATTGGGCTGATGACATCCTTAATGGCGGATACGGACCCGGCTCTACGGGTATGGCCTTCCATAATGCTGGCATCCAGTTCAACCTGTCCCTCACTATTGGGGGCGGAACCTTTCCCGGCAACATAAAGGCCCGAGCATTCCAGATTGGCGACCATAATTTCTACCACATCAAGGGCACATTCCCCGGATTTCAGCAACCTTTCCCCTTCAGCGGCAAGCTCAGCAAGATGGGTTTCCACCACCGAATAATCTTCACCTGCTTTGGGGCCGGCACCGCCATGAAGGGCAAGGGCAAATTTATCAGACATTAATTTATCCATATGTTTCTATTATGTCTGCATATAGGTCAAAACTAAGGAATTGTCGATTAAAATTAAATCGATTCATTTTATACCGAATTCAATTTAACAAAGACTTTCCATCCAGATTCTTTGGGAATTCTATTCCAGCTCTTGATGCCAAAGTCGGCGCAACATCGACTGTTCGGGCTTTATCATTCATTTTAATATTTCCCATCCTATAAAATATTATTGGTACTTTACGGTCATATGAATATGGAGAGCCATGAACAACAGGGGCTGCATCAAAAAATGTATTTTCATTAAATTGTACGACAATGCCGTATCTTGCCGGGTGGTAATTTCTTTGGCCAGATCCCCAAAGCGGAAAATCGGGAATTCGACCTTTGACCCAGGATTTGCGGAATGCATCAATATAAGGATTCTTGCTTTCTTTTTTACCGTCAATTTCCTGTTGGGTTACAGCATCAAAAACAAAATCAAATTTCTCAATAACAGCTTCAAGTGAGGAAACAAGCTCGTCGCCTGTTAAGCTACTGTTTATTGCTTCTTCCTCAACAGCGTCCAATAGATCGTCAATTTGTTCATCAGTTATTCGGGTACCACGATTAAATCTTGCCTGTTGAAATTCAATTATATCAGGTGCGCCGTGATCGCCACTGATTGCCATTACATAATTGTCTTTACCTATTTTTTCATCCAGAAAAATTAACAGTTTTCCCAATGCGCGGTAAATTCTAAGCAATGCATCCAAAGTTTCCTGACTTCTTCCGCCAAAAGCATGGCCTATGTTATCGGTCGAATTTACTATGATTGCAAGATAGTCCGTTTTGTCATCTTGGCCTAGTTTTTCATTAATAATTGTGCTTTCTGCCAAAGAAAATAAGGCTTCATCAGCGATTGGCGTATTATAAAACCACTCATTATATAATGCTTCTTCAGTCGCATCGGGATCATCGGGTTTTTCATTTACAAATAGGTGAGGAAAGGTGAAATTTTTACCGAAATTTTCATAACCGGATGCATCTGGTTCAGCGAGCGAGCGAAATTCATCCGGAATTTCATTTTTCCATTCTTTGGCTTTGAATGTTGAAAGGTCTTTTTCGTTAAATTCATCAAGCCAAGCGGGTAATCGGTTTGCATAATAACTTGTGGTTATAAAGTGGCCTGTTGTCTGATCAAGCCAATAGCTGGCGTCGCCTTTTTTACCACCATATGCAATTGAGATTGTCTGTCCGGTTGAAAGGGCGATTGCTTTGGATTCAGGGTTGTTATCCTTTATCCAGTCGCTGATCGTCGAAACATATATGTTTTTTGGTGATGCGCTGGGACGGTCTTTATTTCCAGCAATCCATGTATTACTATCTGCAATTCCGTCAATCCAGCCCCAGCCGTTTTCACGCTCTATCCACCATTCATTCCCTGGGAACCCATGATGCGCCGGGTACATTCCGGTGCTTAGACTTAAATGACCCGGGAATGAGTTGGTAATGGCGTGATCCACCAGTCCGGACTCTATATAATTGCCATTTTCAATTACACGTTTGAAACCATTTTTAAATGCTGGTCTGTACCATTTAATATATTCTGATTTAAACTGGTCCAATGTGATCTGAACTATAAGTTTTTTTGAGGCTTCTTCGCCGAAACTATAATTTGAGCAGAGGCTTAAACTAATAATACCAGAAATTAAAACTAAGCATTTTTTCATAATTTTTGCCGTTACGTTATTATTAAATTGAAGATTGTCAGATTGAATAATGATCATCATCCGCTTTCAAGAAAATAGCAGTGAACGGTCGAAATTATGCAGTGAATGTTATGGCTAGAGTGTGTGGTTCTTTAATGCTGGTTTCAATCGGGAAAGCCCGGCACGGCTGATTTTTATAGTATCGCCATTTTTCATTATCGCATTTGAAGAGTGCTCCAATGCTTTAAGATGGCTAATATTTATTATAGCCGATCTGTGTATCTGAATAAATTCCTCTGTAGGAAGGCTATGATTTAGTTCTTTTAAAGAAATCCTTACATGGTATTTATGTTTATCTGTATGAATTCTCGCACAATATCCGTCTGCTTCAATCCAGATTATATCTTCTATGGATATCAGGCTGGTCTTGCCTCTTTCTTTAACTTCAAGAACTTTAATATTTACTGTGCCTTTTTCCTCGGATGAAGAAAGAAGAACGCTATGTCTGTAGTAAAGAATAAACAGGGCGACGATGATGACATCAATAAAAATCCAAAAAATAAAAAAGAAGGGATAAACGCCATACCGGGTTTCAGGAAAATCGACATATGGACTTAATTGATTGCCAATAACAACAAACCATCCCAAATGAAAAACCAAAAATAATGCAAACAGAAAGTAATATATCCAATTTCGGTGAAAATATTTTTTCCCGTAGGAATATTTCCTATAAAAAGCAAAAATAATGAGAGGAAACCAATTTGCTAATTGCCAGATTAATACATTAGAAAAGTTAACCAGATTTCTGGCACTTTCAACCCGCCAGTAAATAGCCATTGCCATCAAAACGGTAATAGACAGTAAAATCCATATTTCAACATATATTTTTCTAAATAGGGTCATTATTTTTGTTACCATATTGAAATATAAGGATAATTGCGTAGGCAGTAGAATTAGTCTTAAATTATAATCTTGATAATTCTATCAATTTTATAACTGATTTAAGATTACGTGTTGTTGCCTTGGTTTTCAGTTTATTTTCAATAAATACATTGGACAGGTTTGTTTTTCCATAGCCATTTGGACAATGCAAATAAATGACGCGATTGCCATATATTAATTTTTCAGGTTCTTTAACATAGTCCATTAATTTTTCTTTTAAAGTCGCTTCCGGATTATTTTCCAGAAAGGTCATAAGTATTTTTGTGCCGTCCTGTTCGGGGTCAAATTTCTTAAATGGCAGGTCATTAAGAATAGTGAAAAATTCATCTGTCTTTCTCACATCCACATGTACAAAAAAGGAATATCGGGTTTCAATTGACTGCTCAATCAGATTTTTAATTTGGTCGGGGTCTTTTAAGGCATGATTGAATATAACATTTCCGCTCTGGATATAGGTGGTCACATTTTCTGCGCCGATATTTTCATAAAGGGCTTTCAAATCGGTCATTTTAATTTTTTTCTGACCTGAAACATTTATTCCTCTTAATATTGAAATAAATTTATCCATTTTGCGGCGCGATAACCTTTCCGTCTCTGATGAAAATTTTGCGCCGGGAATTTTTAATGCAGCTTTTTAAGTCTGAAGATAAACGTTCTTGAATGAGAGGTAGATTTCCAGTTTCAATCAGAGGTCTCAGTCTGTCATTAAGAAACACCATTCTAAGCTCATGGCGCGGTTTTGCATAGGATATAAAACAGGGTATATCCTTCAGAATATATCCACATAATAGTTCGATGAAATTCAGATCTTCAACAACTGATTTCCGCCCAATAATTTCAAAATTAAGTGCAATTTTCCCTTGATATCCGGGGGGAATATTGTCGTACTCCCTTTTGATTAGAACGCCACTTTTGTCTGGTCTCCACTCCTCACCAAGCAAGGGTAAAAAGCGCCACATACAATACCACTCCCGGCATGTTTTTGGACGTGTCTGATAAATACTGCATCCGCCATCTTTTTTCAGATTTTTGCATTTTACGCCAGGTAGCTTAACCAGCTCCGGGTCTTCTATAATTAATTCAACACAGCAGGCTATACAGTTGCCACATTCTCTGTTTTTTACAAGTAATTCAGTTTCCACTTTTTCTTTTACCTGTTTGCTTAGGATTCAATTACTGCGGTTGTCTCAATTTCAATTTTTGCCTTGTCTTCCATCAGTGCAGAAACCTCCACACAAGCCATCGCAGGATAATTTTTTCCGATTACCTCTCGGTAAATGGCTCCTATTTCCTTTAAATTTTCAAGATATTCCTGCTTGTCGGTAATATACCAGGTCATGCGGACAATATGTTCCGGCCCTGCGCTGTCGGTTTTAAGCACGGTGATGATATTTTCCAGAGTTTTTCGAAACTGATCGGTGAGCTTATCGCTTTCAAATACTTCATCCTCATTCCAGCCTATTAGCCCGGCAATATAAATTGTCCGGCCACTATTGACACTGACAGCATTTGAATACCCTTTAGGTCTTGGCCATCCTTCCGGCAGAAGCTGTTTCATATTATGAATTTTCCTTATGAGTTTGTAGTAGCTGTCTGGCGATTATAATTTTCTGGACTTCGGTTGCCCCTTCATAAATGCGAAGGGCACGGATTTCACGGTATAATTCTTCAACCTTGACGCCGCTTACAACACCCATACCGCCAAAAATCTGTACCGCTTTATCAATAACATTCTGTGCACTTTCCGTTGCATGCAATTTTGCCATGGCTGCCTCACGGGTAACCCGTCGCCCCAAACTGTCTCGGGTCCAGGCGGCCCTGTAAATAAGCAGTGCACTGCTATCCACATCAACGGCACTTTCTGCCAGCATGCCCTGCACCAGTTGCAGATTATGCAGAGGTGCACCAAACAGGTGACGGTTATTGGTTCGCTCAACCGCTTCACTTAAGGCCCGACGGGCAAAGCCAAGTGCTGCGGCTCCAACAGTAGAGCGGAAAATATCAAGCGTTGCCATGGCGGCTTTGAAGCCCTCGCCAGCCATGCCGAGGCGTTTATTTTTTGGAATTTTACAATTTTTAAAACTAATCGTCGCTAGCGGATGAGGGGCAATGACCTTAATGCGTTCGGTGATTTCAAGGCCCGGTGTGTCCGCATCAATGATCATGGCGGAAAGCCCCTTCGCCCCCGGTGCTTCTCCAGTTCGGGCGAACAGAACATAATAATCGGCAATGCCGCCATTGGATATATAGGTTTTTGCCCCATTGACAAGATAATGGTCCCCTTTATCCTCCGCTGTTGTCGTCATATTGGCAACATCAGACCCGCTTTCAAGCTCGGTGAGGGCAAAGGCAGCAGTTTTTTTACCGGAAGCAACATCCGGCAGATATTCTTTTTTAATGTCATCACTTCCAAAAAGAGTAATTGTTCCGCTTCCAAGCCCCTGCATGGCAAAGACAAAATCGGCAAGGCCGTCATGACGGGCCAGCGTTTCACGGATCAGGCAAAGGGATCGGACATCAAATTCTTCAAATATTCCACCGTAAGCCTTGGGAATAACATAATTTAGCCATCCACCTTTTGCCAGTTTGGCAAGAATATCCCGGCATGCCTGATCAACATTGCCATGATTATGGTCATCGGTAAGATTGTTCTGGCACCAGTTTTCAATTTTTTCCGCAAGCTCACGATGGTGATCCTCAAAAAATGGCCAATTTAGGTAGCTTTTATCAACGATAATTTTAGTCATTAATCGCCCTCAAAAACCGGTTTTTCTTTATTGACGAAAGCATTGTAGGCCCGTTCAAAATCCTTTGTCTGCATGCAAATTGCCTGGGCCTGTGCTTCTGCCTCAATGGCAGTATCTAGTCCCATATTCCATTCATGATTAAGCTGATTTTTGGTTATGCCATTGGCAAAAGTGGGACCGTTTGCTATTTTACGGGCCATGGTCATGGCCGTCTCCATGAGCTCATCCGGGCTGGTAAGTTGGTTGAAATAGCCCCATTTCTCTCCTTCTTCCCCGGACATGGTTCTCCCTAAAAATAAAAGTTCAGATGCGCGGCCCTGTCCAATAATGCGTGGCAGAATGGCACAGGCGCCCATATCACATCCGGCAAGTCCCACCTTATTAAACAGGAAGGCGGTTTTACTGTCTGGCGTACCGATCCTAAGATCGCTGGCCATGGGGATGATGGCGCCGGCGCCGACGGAAATGCCGTCGACAGCCGCGATCACCGGTTGCGGGCAGGAACGGATTGCTTTAACCAGATCCCCGGTCATGCGGGTAAAATCCAACAGCTCCATCATATTCATTTTTATCAGCGGCCCGATTATGTCATGGACATCACCGCCGGATGAGAAGTTGCCTCCTTTGGGGCCAAAAATGACAACTTTGACATCCTTGATATATTGAAGGGCACGAAACAGGTCGCGAAGCTCGGCATAGCTTTCAAATGTAAGCGGATTTTTCCGCTCAGGCCGGTTAAGGCTTATGGTCGCGATCCCCTCTTGATAGGACCAGCAGAAATGTTCAGGTTTATAGCTTTCTGGGTTCATTTTTCTGTCCTTCAATTACCGTCTATCACAATGGCCTGTCCATTAATATTATCGTTTTTTGTCTGACATAGTTTTATCACCAGTTCTGCAATTTCTTCGGGCTCAACCAACCGCTTCTGGTTAGCGGCTTTTAAAATGCCTGCTAACGCATCCTGCCTGTTTCTGCCAGTTTTTTCCATAACATTTATAATTGATTGCTCAACCATTTCGGTATTGGTATAGCCCGGGCAAATGGCATTGACGGTGACATTGGTTTTAGTAAGCTCGAGCGCTAGCGATTTTGTCAGTCCCACCACCCCGTGTTTGGAAGCGGAATAAGCGGTGGTATAGGCGCAGCCTTCGACCCCTGCGGTACTGGCAATATTAATAATACGGCCATGATCGGTGTTAATAATGTCATTATAAGCGGCACTGGTGGTCAGATAGACGCTGGTTAAATTTACGGCCAAAGTATTTTCCCAGTCTTCAAGCGACGTTTTATTAAAAGGTGCCGCTTTGGCCGCGCCGGCGTTATTGACCAGAATGGAAATTGTTGCCCGCCCGGACGCATTTAGGAAGGCCTGTTCCACACTTTTTGGATCGGTTACGTCAACCTGATCAGCAAAAATTTTGTCATTTGTTTTTGCGACCTTTTCCAGTCGGTCCTTATTTCTGCCCATTATGGTCACGCGTGCCCCTTCGGCCACCAGAGCCATAGTGATAGCCAGACCAATACCTGTTGCACCGCCGGTGACCACTGCGTGTTTATTGGATAATGACATAAAGACCCTTTCATAATATCATTACATGTAAGGTAAAAAGAGAAGCGCGCAGGAGCAAGCAAATTATTCATCTGACATCAAATATGATATTATTTGCAAAATCAAATGATTCGTGTGAAAATGGATAAAAAGGGAGAATTCAATTATGAGCAATATATTAAACGATCTGGCCGCAGGGTTGATATCAGGAAAAGTGAAAGTTGTTGATCTTACGCAAGTGCTAGGACCCGATACTCCGATTATTCATTTGCCGGAAGAAATTGCTGTCAATTCACCGCCATTTTCAATGCAGGAAATTTCAAAATATGATGATAACGGTCCGGCCTGGTACTGGAATACGATTACATTGGGGGAGCACACAGGCACCCATTTTGATGCGCCTATTCACTGGGTAAGCGGCAAGGATTATGCCAATGGTGGCACGGATACTATTCCTCCCCAAAATCTTGTCGGACCTGCCTGCGTTATTGATTGTTCTGCGGAAGTGGCAAATGACAATGACTATCTGCTTACTGCTGACGGGATTAAAGCATGGGAAAAGAAAAATGGTGATATTCAAGCCGGTTCCTGGGTATTGATGCGCACAGACTGGCTGAAACTGGTTGGCCGGGATAATTTCCTAAATGCCAATGAAACGGGCCCACATTCCCCCGGACCATCGGCGTGTTGTATAAAATATCTGATTGAAAAAAATGTGCTTGGCTGGGGCGTAGAAACCGTTGGTACAGATGCCGGTCAGGCGGCCATGTTTGAAGTACCGTTTCCGGCCCATTCAATGATGCATGGAGCGAATAAATATGGCCTGGCAAGCCTGACCAATCTAGATAAGTTGCCAGCGACGGGGTCAATTGTTATTGCGCCGCCACTGAAAATTGAAAATGGCTCAGGAAGTCCGCTTCGTGTGCTGGCCCTGACAATGGCCTGATGGCAGAACGGTCTTTTAAAAAAGAAGTTGAAAAATTAAGGCTCGGCGAAGGCGATGAATTTCGCGGGGAAGGCATCCTTGCGGTCACCAAAGGGTTATTGCAAGCCGGGGTTTCCTATGTTGGTGGTTATCAGGGTTCCCCCATTTCCCATCTGATGGATGTGCTGGCGGATGCAGAGGATATTATGAATGCACTTAACATTCATTTTGAAACCTCTGCCAGTGAGGCGACGGCGGCAGCAATGCTTGCAGCATCGGTGAATTATCCGCTTCGCGGCGCAGTGACCTGGAAATCAACGGTGGGGACCAATGTGGCCAGTGACGCTCTTGCCAATGTGGCCTCAGGCGGGGTGACCGGCGGTGCTCTTGTCATTGTCGGTGAAGATTACGGGGAAGGTTCCTCAATCATGCAGGAACGAAGCCATGCCTTTGCCATGAAATCACAAATGTGGCTGCTTGATCCCCGTCCTAACCTAACATCAATCGTGGAAGCGGTAGAAACCGGATTTGAGCTTTCAGAAAGTTCGAACACGCCTGTGCTACTTGAGCTACGCATTCGGGCCTGCCATGTTTATGGACGATTTAAAGCCAAAAATAACAAACGTCCGGATTTTACCCTGCAGGACGCGATGGAAAACCCGAACAGGGACACGTCCCGCATAGTATTGCCGCCCGCCAATTATTTACATGAACATGAAAAACTGACCAAACGTCTGCCGGCGGCTATTGAATTTATCAGATCAAATAAGCTTAATGAGCTACTTGGGGCGGAAAATGGTGAATACGGAATTATCGTGCAGGGCGGGCTTTATAACAGTTTGATCCGCGCCATGGAACTGTTGGGCTTAAGCAACGCTTTTGGTGATGCAAAGCTGCCGATATATGTGATGAATGTCACGTATCCGGTGATTGACAGTGAGATCCTCGATTTTACCAAAGATAAAAAAGCCGTGCTACTGGTTGAGGAAGGTCACCCCAATTATATTGAACAGGAACTTAATATGATCCTGCGTCATGCCGGAAGTGATACGATACTTAATGGCAAAGACATGATCACGGAT